>JBBDUH010000077.1:0-2360 GCA_040904005.1 Minisyncoccota bacterium | reverse complement strand
GTGAGGATATTATAGTGGATTTCCTGCTGTGGCGGTCATCAATGATATCCATAAGTGTTTCCCGGTCCTGGTTATCAAAGGCCTGCAGTCCGAAGTCATCCAGGATGAGCAGATCCGTTCTTGTCAGTTTTTCAAGCTCCTTTAAATAAGTCCCGTCCACTTTACAGAGTTTCAGTTTCTTGAAGATCCTGGCGGTAACAGCATACAGAGTTTTGTAACCGGAGAGGCAGGCCTGGTGCCCCAATGCCTGGGCGAGATAACTTTTACCGACTCCAGAGGCACCGCAGATAATGAGGCCCTCCTTTTTGGGTATAAAATCCAGCGTACCCAGACGGGCAAACATATTCTTGTCCAGGTTCCTTTCGGGGGAGTAACTGATATCGGCAAGGTTGGCGTTCTGCCGGAAGCCGGCCTGCTTTAGAAGCCGGTCAATTTTCCTGTTCTCCCGGTCCTCCCATTGGTGGTCTGTCAGCAGTGCCAGATACTCGTCACAAGTCATTGCTTCCCACCGGTTGTCCCTGATATGCTGGTGGTGTAGATGGGCCATGGCGTCCAGGCGCATTGCTTTTAATTTTTCAATTGTCTGGTTGTTGTTCATTGTTTTCAGTTTGTTTGGTGGATATTATTTGTATTCGGAGGCACCCCGTATGTTGGGGTGGACCGGTATATGGGTTTCTGCCGGCTCCGGGTCCCGGTAGAATAAAGATGCCTTATCCATATTGTTCTTCAGGATGTTCTTTATGTGGTGGTAAGAGGAAGCCTCTCCCTCAAGCGCTCTTTTGCAGGCATTGTCGAGTCTCTCCGGGCCATAGGATTTATGGAGCTGTATGACTCCCATGGCACGTTTGTAACCTATTTCCGGATATTCATGGGAGACCAGTATTCTTTCCACGCAGCCCAGTACATGTGCCCCGAGGCGGGCGGCTTTCTTTTTGAAGAATTCAGGGTTCCAGTCGCTGTAGTATTTATTGGTACTGCTGAGATGCGCCGGATTGGTGATGTAGCTTCCCCTGTCCGGACTGCGCCTGTGCATGGCTATCCTTTCATGATAGAAAAAGACTTCCACCGTATCCCTTGTGTAATGGATGCAGGTTTCCTTTCCGATATACCTGTAGGGTACACTGTAGTAGCTCCTGTCCGGGGAGAAGTACACATATCCCATCTTCTGGACTTTTGCTTTTTTATAATCCTTGAGCTCATAGGGAGTTTGGGGAAGCGGTTTTAAATACTGGCGTTCAACAGACTGGAAAAGCTCCGTGCGGCTGGCTTCTTTTCGTTTGAACAAAAGGTTGTTGTAACTGCCCAACAGTTTTTTTATCTCCCGGTTAAGGTCTCCCAATGAAAAGAATGTCATCTCCCGGAGGGGATAATAGATCCGCTGGTAGGTAAGATGTACCGCATTCTCCACCAGCGCCTTGTCCTTTGGTGCATACCCCCTGGCCGGATTGATGACGCAGTTATAGTGGCGGGCAAAGTCTTTGAAGGTGCGGTTGATCTCCGCCTCATATTTACTGGCCCTTGTAACCGCTGATTTGAGGTTGTCGGAGACAATGGCCTTGGGAACCCCTCCGTAAAAATTCAGGGCACCGGTGCAGCAGGCAATGAGGTCCCTGCGCTTCTGGCTCAGACAGGCTTCCACGTAGGTATACTGGCTGTTTGGAAGGATGGCAACGAATACTTCCACCGGAACGGCTTCTCCGGTTTCCTTATCGACAATGTGCAGTTTCTTTCCCGCAAAGTCGATGAACATCTCTTTTCCCGCCTCATGTTCAAGTTTCATGGAACCCTTTTCCGGGGCGTATTTCCGCCGGTAATGTTCCAGGAACTGGGTATAGCTGTACGGGTCTTTGGCCGACTGGACATATTCCTGGTAATGGTACAGGAAGGTAAAACCGGGATGGCCCCGGGCCTTATTGACCCCCTCAAAGTAAAGCATAAGCTCATTCTGGCGCCGGACATCAAGGGTGGTGTGCGAGGAAAACAGTTCGGACAGGGCTGAATTGTCAAAATGAAGCAATTCCTTGGGAGAATAACCGCTTGCGGTGAACAGCTTCATATAGATGTTTACTGTATTGCGGGAGATCCCCAGGATGGAGGATATTTTGCGGTTGCTGACCCCGTCAAGGTGTAGGGTAATTATCTGTTTTAAGTCCATCGGATCAAGTGAGTTGGCCATGTCGCGTCTTTTAGGGCGACAAGGTAGTTTTACCTGATCTTTTAAAGTGGCACTATCCGAACCGTAATTACCGGATGGAAATCAAGCGGCAGGAACACAATCCAAAAATGGCACCATCCGAACCGTAATCATTACGATTTTAATAAACCAAAGGTGGCATCATTTGAACCGTTATACCTGGCAC
>JBBDUH010000076.1:10458-14540 GCA_040904005.1 Minisyncoccota bacterium | reverse complement strand
TCAATGAGACTTACTTCTGGCTGTGGCGCAGGATCACAATCAACACTGAAGGTAATGGTAGTACCACCGCTGGCAGTATAGGCTGTTAGTGTGTAATCACCGTCACTTAGACCGCTAAAGGTCTTGAAGGTAGCGGTTGTGTTCTGGGAGTCAGTGTCTGGGCCATTAAGTTCAAAGCTTTCGATGTCGCTCGGGAACTCAACCTCAACCACACCGTCACCACCAACACAGCGTTGGTCGAGAATAGAAATACCAGCCGCCTGTGTGGTAGCAGGGGCGAATGCAAGGGAAAGAAGGACAAAGGCTGCCATTACCCCACTTATTTTATTGATGAAACTTTTATTCATATATGATTACTACACGTTGCTAACTCTTAATTTCCGGCAGCGTGAGGGTTAATTAATGTTGACCTTTTTTAATAATGTTGACTTATAATACTCTTTTAATATTAATTTGTCAACCTCGTTAGAGAACAAATTAATAACCAAAGTTAGCCAGCAAGCTGTTGCTGTATTCTTTAACGAGGTCAAGTAGATTTAAGCGCTCAGATTAGGGTTAAAGTAATTAGATTTAATTACTGTGCGGAGAAAAGCCAGCAAAGTTAGCCCGAACAATGATTCGATCCTCCTTCGAGCCGAAGTTGTTGCAGGTACTTAGCGTCAGCAGATTCTCTCCGCTGTCAAAAGGAACGTATATAGCGACGTCTTCCTTAAATTCTACGTCGATAACGTAGTAGGTGTAGGTGCCAGAGACTGTATCTACACTTATCTTATCACCTGGAGATAGCTCAGCCAAGTTGTTAAAGGTTTTGTAGGCCTGGTTCCAGACGTTAGAAAGGCTACTACTGTGTCCGAACATGAAGAGATTACCGTTGCCAGGATGGCCGGAGCCAGGGTATCGTACAGCTCCCTCGGCCAGGTAGTTGTTCAGTGTCTGCGTGTCGGTACTTACCGGGTTCTTCACAGCTGTGTTAACCCCGATCTTCTCGATAGTGATTCGCCGGGGCTCCTCTGTCATTGGCATTATCGAGTCGAGCTGGTCAACGGAGGCTGCGGTTGATGAGCTGGTTTGCTGAGCTGGGGCTGCTGGCTCAAAGCGTAGTTCGCTTGGAACCCAGCCAACCATATAGAAGAGGAGATAAACAACGGCCGCCACACCAGCAGCGGTAGCTGTGTAGGTAAAGCGGTGCTGCCAAAAAAATGGCGAGCTACTTAGATTGCGCCCGACAGTTGGTTTCATACAGCTAATATAGTACAATGTACAAGAACAAAAGTCAAAATGAGAATAAAGCTGAAGAAAAGTCAAGTAAGAAGAATTTTAAAAACAGCCGGGCAGTTACTGCTTCTGCTGGTTTTCTTTGTGCTGGTTGGGTTTATTCTTCCAATTCGCATTGCTCCAGGAGTGGCCGATTTCCTCTCCATTACTACTCCGTATGAAGCAGCACGTGAGGTGATGTCGGTGCGGATTCAAAATCGCAACCTTACCTCTGGCGGTACATTTACCGTTGGTGTCAGTGATCCGGCCTCTTCGGTACGAGTTACTTCTCTGTCTTACTCGTGTCAGTTTAGTGAAATCACCCTCGCTTATTCTGTCGGTGCCGACATAAAGCGAATTCCGTGCGATACCGCCCTTACTCTGCCACAGGCTTCACAGCACAGGGTTATGGTTTTTACCGAAAAGACCACAGTTACTTATCTTCCGGTTGAGTTAGTGTTAGAAAGCGAGGACAGAGTCGGGAGCATAAGCATTGTGGTGGCAGTGGCAGCGGGTAATGTGGATGAACAAAGTCGTTTGCTAGATTCGAGTACGGCCACTCTCAAGTCCTTTCCGGCTCGGGATTAGTAGGTTGCGAAGGCTGGTTTTTTCCGTATACTACGTTTACAGGTAATTAATAGAGCATATGTCACAAGATAACCTAATAAAACTAGTGTCTGATGGCGATGAGAACGGCGTTGGCGCCGGACACATCTACTGGACAACAAAAAATAAATCCAAGCTAAAAGACAAGCTTGAGATGAAGAAGTATAATCCAGTAGCCAGAAAGCATCTGGTATACAAAGAGCGAAAATAATCCACACTCACCTTTTGCTTTTTGGAGGTATGGTATTATACTCATATGTATGTGTAGAGGTTCTTTAGAAACACATTTAAAAATATAAATTATGGATATTCGACGTAAAGGTGAACAATATAACGCAGAACGATCACAGGGAGGCTCTTCCGCACAGGCTGGCGGTTCACGGGTAGTAAAAACAGCCTTGTTTATTTTGGTAATTGCCGCTTTGGTAGTTGCTGGTTTTTACTTCGCTGATAATAACGCTTCATTCAGTGGTCCAGTGGCAGTGGTGAATGGAGAGGAGATTCCGGCATCAGAACTGGAGACTCAGCTGGAAGCCTTCCGCAACGGCACAGGTGATCAGGCAGAACAGTTCAATAATCTTTCTGAACGCCGTCAGCAGGAGATTCTTTTAGAAGGAATTATCAATACTCGTCTTCAGCTACAAGCCGCTCAGGATGCTGGGGTAACGATTAGCGACGAACAGGTTGAGACTCAGCTCCAGGAACAAGTTGACCAGATTGGTCAGGATGTATTCGATCAACGTCTTAAAGACAATGACGTAACTCGCCAAGAGGTTAAGGATGATCTACGGAACCAGATGATCATAAATGCCCACATCCAGCAGCAGGCTGGTGGCCAGGTGTCTGCTAATGAGCAGGAGGTGCAGGATCTCTACAGTCAGTATTTAACTCAGGTACAGCAAGCAGGTGACAGTGGTACTTCAACCGACGCAGTTGCAGCCCTAGAAGAGTTGCGACCGCAGATTGAGGCCGCTGTTATCCAGCAGAAGCAGCAGCAGATCGCTACGCAAATTCTCGAGCAGGCGCGCGAAAACGCAGTGATTGAAGTATTCATTGAAGGGGTAAAGTACCCAGCCAGTACCAACGCTGACGCAAATGCACAGACACAGTAGGGTTCGCTCACTCTCCTTACTTCACCGTACTACGAATAACCCCGCACCACGTCAGACGTGGTGCGGGGTTTTCTCCGCTCGCCAACGGTAGCGAACTACCGGTTGGCTCCGCGAGGCTTGTGAAGTAAGCAGGTTCGCTTTGTCAAAAAAACACCGCGTCAAACGCGGTGTTTTGCTATAGGGTTTATCTACTCGACAATTATATTGAATAATGTAAAGTA
Source organism: Minisyncoccota bacterium (assembly GCA_040904005.1). GTDB lineage: Bacteria > Patescibacteriota > Minisyncoccia > Phycocordibacterales > SW-6-46-9 > JBBDUH01. Next base: position 11,347 of record JBBDUH010000076.1, on the reverse strand, counting down.
TAAAGCGGACGAAAATTCTAACAAAATAAAAGGTGATTAAGATGAATATGATTGAGTTTATTGTATCTAATGGTTATGTGCTTGTGGCCGTGATAATGCTTTTGATTGTAGTAATCATGGATATTTTTCTACGATTTAAATTCAGAAATCCAACCACGGATGACCTTAAAAGATGTGGCAAATGGCAATTGGTATCGATTTGGATATCTTTATTTGCCTTAATTTTAGTTGCAATAGCGCATTTTCAGCAGATAGCATCATTCCGGTAATCCTAACTGAAAATTAAAGATGAGAATTAAATTCTCATCTTTTTTATTACTTACTTAAAGCTTTCATTATTAATTCTGAAATAATTAAATATCTGTGGAGCGACACTGACAGCCACCACACCAATACTGAGGCCCAAAAGGATTCCAGCTAATACGTCGCTGAAACTGTGAACGTTGAGGATGATACGGCTCGTACAGATAGTCAGCCAAGCCAGACTAGCAAGCAGGACGATACCGGTATCTTTCCTTCCTTTCAACCAGGTGAAGAACCAGACACCAACTACAAATAGCACGGTAGCTACAGCTGCGTGTGTACTAGGAAAGCCGTAAGAGGTGAGGTGAATTAATGCGGTGTCTGGTCGTGGGAGAGCAAGTAGCTGCTTCAGCAGACTACTAACGGCCGTGGTAAAGAAAAGCAGGCCAGAGAAAAGCCACCAGATATTAGCGTGGTGTTCGTAGGTGGCAAATAAGCCAGCAAGAATCATGACTGCCAGGACAGTTGTCGGGCTTGTTAGGCTCGAGATCAGAAAAGCTGCATCGACTAAAAGATTTTCATTAATGACAGTTAAGGTCTGGTCAAAAGTAGTGCCGGAGATGCGTTCAAACCATAAAACAGTAAT
>JBBDUH010000076.1:0-10358 GCA_040904005.1 Minisyncoccota bacterium | reverse complement strand
TAAGCTGAAAGTAAGAGGGCCGTTCCAAGCGTGATCTGCATAATAAACGGCGCAAACTTCTTGATCCGGTGAAGTAGTGGGTCAAGCCAGGTTTCTAGTTGGCGTGTGATGGACACCAGAAAAACAATCAGTATAATGACGCCAGCAGTAGCGCCCCAGAAAAGCAGTTGATTTATGTTTTCCCGCACCAAGAGAAGAAAGTTTGGCTGACTAACCGATCCGGAGTAGGAGAGGTTGGAGGTAGACTGTGCATTTACTATGGTGGCGTAGCTAGCCAACCAGCTTAAAATAGAGCTAACAATGTTCATATGCCCTATAATAACTCATATTTCTGCAAGTAGCGTATAATAAAGACAGCCGATAAGTTGCAGCAAATAATCCGAACTCGTAGATCATGTAATGAAAAGCGAGTTCCTTCGTCTATATTTAATGAGTGATCCTGATAAAAAAGAATTTTTGGCAGTCTATGATAAGCACGCCGACGCTGTTTTCCGACGTTGTTTTTTCAAAACATCCGATCGGGAGGTAGCTAGCGACTTAACTCAGGAGGCATTTACCCGCACCTGGGATTACTTGGCTGGAGGTAAGGATATAGACAATCTCAAGGCCTTTATCTTTACTGTAGCTAATAACCTTATTAAGGATTACTACAAGAAGAAGCGGGCGGTGTTGATGGCTAATATGGGTGATTTTGATCCGCTTCAAATTGCCGATGAGGTAGAAAATATCGAGGCGAAGGTGCGGGTTAAGGAGGTGATTCGTGCTCTTCAGAAGCTAAAGGATGAAGATCGCGATGTTCTAACTCTGAATTTACTCGAGGGCTTCGGACCTAAGGAGATTGGAAGTATACTCTCTGAGCGTGAAAACACAATCTCGGTTCGTCTCCACCGGGCTAAAGCTCGACTGCGGGATGTTCTAAATTTAAATATTGAAGATGAGTAAAGATAAACTCAACAAAGCAATGGATGTACTACGAGAAATCAGTCTCTCTGAGACTGATCGTGTTTCCATGCGGACGCGGCTAGCAGAGCATATTGATATTAATCAGACGGTTGTCTCGCCGTGGGCACCATTTATTACTTCTCTGAAGATGATGAGTCGCTCCTCGGCTGTGGCATTTGCCGCAATACTCTTTTTAGTTGGTGGTGTATCACTTGCAGCTGAACAGGCTTTACCCGGTGACCCACTTTACCCCATAAAGCTCAATGTTAACGAAAGTTTCTTGAGCCTTACTGCTTTGTCACCAACATCTGACGCTGTTTACCAGTCTCGTCTTGCTAGTCGTCGCATCGCTGAGCTAGAGGTCCTGGCAGCTCGGGGAGAGCTTAGTGAGATTATTTCTACTCATCTCACTACTGCAATTTCAAAGCATACAGCTTTAGCTCGTGAAGAGATTGCTAAGATCTCTGCTAGTGGTGATAAGGGTGATGCCGCTTCATTAGAAACAGAGCTGTCTTCTTCTCTTGCGACTCATAGCGACATCCTCTCTGATCTATCTAATCAAAATGGTCAGCTATCCACCGTTACTGCCAATGCTGCCACTCGTTTGCGTCAGGCAGCTCAGGGGGAAACAGTTAATTCTATTTCCTCAGCCTCTAGCACGGAGGTGTATCGAGTTGGTTTAGAGAATCAAAACAGTAGTGAGCAGCTCTCATCTACTCAGATCAAGCGTCTACTAGAACGAACCGCTGACCGCCTCGCCAGTGCCCGTAGTCAGTTTATCGAAGAGGCACCAGAGATGGGCAGTGTGCGTATCAAGGCCACTGTTGAAGATCTGCTTACAACCTCCGCTTACACCATCGACCAGGCACTTAACCTTATTAATGAAGATGAGTACAAAGCGGCCGATCCACTCCTGCGCGAAGCTTTTTCCTACGCTCACCGAGCCGCAATACTTATGAGTTCTCGCCGAGCTCTTGAGGCTTCTTCCGGAATCTCCATCGACCTACTACTCAGCAGTGACCTGTTCTCTGTCTCTAGTAGCTCTACCAGCACTCAGGTAGGAGGTGCTGACGTAGTTCCTGACACTGAGGCAACGACCCCTACCAAAGTTGAGGATACACAACCAGCTGGAATCATAACCCCAAATAAAGGCGAAGGAGGTGAGCAGCCTGCCTCTACATCCAGTTCAACCCCGGCTGTACACGGAACCTCCACAACTAATATTAGTGCATCATCCACAGCCACAAGCTCAGCTAGTTCCACTGGTAAGCAAAGCTTCACTCGTGAACAGTCTATAAATACTGAAACCAATCGTCAGATCGAAAGAGTGCTCCAGCGGGTGAAGGAGACCCTAAAAACTCACACCCCACAAGGATTCCTTCCAGCCAGGACGTCTCATGAAGATGAAAGTTAGCCTGTAATAAAATGGCTAATCATTCGTCTTTATGAGTGTACCTGAATTGGTACAACAGTACTGCTGTAGCATTCAGCTACATCGCAGCAGTAATTATTTTCCAGGAAAAAGCCCCGCTTCGGCGGGGCTTTTTCAATGTATAGCCTTTTTAGATAAGAAAAGAAGATTGTGCGTTATAATAATAAATATGCCAAAGAAATCCAGTAGCGGTGACAAACTAACCAAAAGTATTCGTAGTCTGAAGCAGTCAATTGACAGGATGAACTCTCTGCGTTGGCGGTTCTTGCTTGGTGTTGTACAGGGTATTGGAGTAGTGGTCGGTGCCTCAGTACTGGCTGGCTTAGTTCTTGGTTGGTTAGCCTCCAGCTTTGAGACTGTCAGCAGTATCCCCTTTATTGGTGAGTACTTTGCTGATATCAGTGACATGCTTAAGAACACCGACAGCAACCCCGCCAACTAATTTTGATTTTATTTTCACTTTTACCCGGTTAAATAAAATCTTTGATTTTGTTTAACCGGGTGGACTTTCGACTTTTAACTTTCTACTAACTTATGCCTGAACTCCCCGAAGTTGAGATGGTGCGTCGTCAGCTGGCTGATAAGATTATCGGCAAGACAATTACTTCTGTGGAGGTGCACGCCGCTAAATCAGTCGGTGAAGACCAGGACTTTGCCGAAGCTCTTGTCGGTCAAAAAATCACTGCCTTGGAGCGGAAGGGTAAGTACCTCTTTTTTACCCTGAGTGGAGATGACTCGTTTTTGGTTGGCCATCTTCGGATGACCGGCCGGATCATATTTGTCTCTGCCGACAGCGCTGAGGAGTATGGGGGCGGACACTCTCTTTCTAAGTCAGTTGAATCACAGCCGCACAAATACACCCGTATTATCCTCACCTTCCAGGATGGCTCACATCTTTACTACAATGATATGCGTAAGTTTGGCTACCTGAAGCGCGCGACTGCTAAAGAGGTTGCCAGGCAAAAAAAAGCGCTGGGGCGAGAACCATTGGCAGCTGACTATACTCTAGACCACTTTACAGAAATTCTTGCCGACCGGCGCACAACAGTGAAGGCAGCGCTCCTCAAGCAGTCCGATATTGCTGGTTTAGGTAACATTTATGTCGATGAAGCCTGCTGGCGATCCGAGGTTCGCCCGGATCGAGCTGCTGGCGAGCTTACCGACGAAGAGCTCGAGAAGCTGTTTGTAGCGACTCGGTCTGTGCTAAAGGATGCGCTTGAGTATGGCGGCACCACCTTTCGTGATTATGTTGATACCAAGGGAGATCAGGGCAACTTCACCGACAAGCTGGCGGTCTTTGGCCGGGAGGGTCAGGAGTGTCCGCGCTGTGGTTCGATAATCAAGAAGTCGCGCGTGGCTGGTCGGGGCACTCACATCTGCCCTGGCTGTCAGCGGTAGTCTGCTATAATAGAGACATGAAAAACACAATTTTTATCATTCTTTTCTCTTTATTCATCACGGTTGTCTTGGCGTTAGTTCTTTTCTGGCCGACCGGCGATAACACTCCGGCTGATAATCAGCCAGCTACCTCCACAGAAGCTACCGAGACACCAGAAGTGCGCACTGTGGTGCTCTATTATTACCAGCCAGAGGCGGACATGGATGCGGCTGGCAATATCCAGTGTAGTCCGGCCGGGTTGGTTGGTATCTTCCGCGACATCCCGCAAACGCAGTCACCACTGACTGACACGCTGGAGCTTCTCCTCCGCGGTGAGCTTACCACCCAGGAGCGGCAAATGGGCATCACCACCGAGTTTCCACTCGAGGGAGTGGAGCTGGTCGGCGTGAATCTAGCTGATGGCGTGGCCACAATCGCGCTGTCTGACCCTAACTTTCAGACCAGCGGCGGTGCCTGCCGCGCCAGTGTCCTACGGGGCCAGGTTGTCCGCACTGCTCTGCAGTTTCCGACCGTGACCGAAGTCCGCTTTCTACCGGAAACCCTCTTTCAGCCTTAATCTAAGAGACTGTGATCTCATTCATTAACACATATCTATACTGGCATTACGTTCTCGGTGCAGCGGCGTTGCTTGCGCACGTACGTCACTATCTCGCCTTTATTTGGCGCATCTTTGCTGTCCCGACACTGCTGCGAACGCTAGTATCTCCTTGGCACCGGCTACAGGAAAGTTATGGTTCCGGATTTAATCTATCTGCTGTTGTAAATACATTCATTGTTAATATCTTGATGCGATTAGTAGGGTTGGTAGTACGGGTGGTCATGATTATTTTTGCGGTTGTTACTCTTGCTACTGCCGCAGTGTTGGCGGTGGTGTCTGTAATCTTATGGTTGCTGTTGCCGGTAGTCTGGCTGGGATTACTGATAATGGTGGTAAAGATAATTATATGAAAATCAGTAAAAACACCTTAACCACAGAAAGTGCCGTCGCCGCTTACAAGGCAAGCCTAAATCTTGGCCAGCATATCTCCTTTTCTCGTCAGCGTCAGCTTCTGGGCGGGGCTACTTTTCTGGCCCTGACCGCCGGGCTTCTCTGGCTACTTGTTGACCCATTAAATCTATATACTACCGCTGGTTGGGTGGAGATTCTGCTGCCAGTGGTTGGACTGCTTGGACTACTGGTGGTGAGTATTACTGGGGCACTGCACAGCTTTTATCTCTACTTTCGTTTGGCTACTCCAGCAAGTGACTATACTAGTTTCTTAAAAGCAACAGATCTCCTCTCTTTTCCGGCTGCTGAGCTACTAGACTCAATCCAGACTACCGGTAATACAAAAACTGGCCTAACCAGAAGTCGGTTTGGTCGCCGTGTCTGCTTACGTGCCGATCTTTATCCGTCCCAGCTAGGTGCTGTTGCCGGCGGTGGTATTTCAGCTGTTGATTTTTTTGCCACACTCGAATCAACGGCACCGCTTACGCTATCAACGATAATTTCTCGGCTAATTACTGCTGACCCTGGCCTTGTCGAGGCAGCCTTTAAGCACGGAATAAGCACCGAGGCGATACAGCAGGCAGCAGACTGGGTGGAGCGTACTGACCAACACTTTCGTCATCAGATTCGCTTCTGGGCGCCGGAGCGTCTTGAGGCAGTTTTGCCCCTAACGCAGGACTTTACATATGGTCGCGCCTACACGCTGGAAAAGTTCTCCCGGCAACCAAGCGGCGAAAGAATTTTTCTTGGCACTACCGGTGCGAATACTGTTTTTGCTGATGATATTGAGTTGACCCTAACCACTCTTACTCGGCCGCGCAATGCTAACGCTCTTCTTGTTGGTTTACCTTCTGCCGGTACCGGTGACATCCTTGCTGCAGTTCGCTCGCGTCTGCTGCGTGGCGCCGTTCCCGCCCCACTTTCTGATCGGCATCTTTACACCCTAGACACAAGTTCAATTCTGACCGTGGGTGCAGCAACTGGTCAGCTGAAGCTACTACTTGAAAAGATACTCACCGAAGCAACCTTGGCTGGTAATGTCTTACTTGTGCTTGAGGATTTTGTATCATTTCAGCGGCAGGCTGCCAACCAAGGAGTTGATCTGCTGGCAGTGTTGGATCCATTCCTTGATCACTCGCAGCTGCCAATCTTGATTACGACCGGAGTAGCGGAGTATCACGAAGCTCTTGAGGGTCGGTCCGTGATGAGTAAGCTGGGCGTTGTCTCAGTGCACGAGGTGGCAGATGATATGCTGTTGGCTCTACTTGGCGAGATCGCTGTTGCTTACGAAGGGGAAGCCGTGGTAACAGTTTCGGGTCTGCAGGCAATTATTCGCGGCGGTCGTCAGTTGATTGCTGATGACGAGATGCCGCATGCTGCCGTTGATCTTCTGCTAGAAATTCTCAGTACTCATCAGGACGATATCGTCGATAATGAATTGGTCACGGAGTATCTCAGTAAGAAGACCGGAGTGCCCACTGGAGCGATTAGCTCGGACGAGCGCAATCGGCTCACCAACCTGGCCGACAAGCTGCATGAACGCATTGTTGGTCAGGATGAAGCAATTCAAGCCATATCTAGTGCTCTTAAACGCAATCGTTCCGGGGTAGAAAGCCAGGATCGACCAATCGGAAGCTTCCTCTTTCTCGGCCCAACCGGAGTGGGGAAGACTGAGACTGCCAAAACGCTAGCACGTGCTTACTTCGATCAGAACCACCAGCTGCGTCGGTTAGATATGTCTGAGTATAGCCAGGCCGGTGCTATTGATGAGTTGAGGGGAACGTCTGGCCGTAGCGGTCGACTGGCCGACATCGTGCGGGAACAGCCTTATGGAGTGTTGCTTCTGGATGAATTTGAGAAAGCGCACACTCGTGTTCTTGACCTCTTTTTGCAGATTATAGATGAAGGCCGCTTCACTGATGATGCCGGCCGAGAAGTTAATCTAGATAATCTGATTATCATCGCGACCTCGAATGCAGGTGCACAAGAAATCTTTTCGTTGGTTGAGTCTGGTAAGGATTTAACTGCTCACAAGGATGAGATTATCGATATGCTAATTGCTGATGGCAGCTTTCGCCCGGAGCTCCTCAATCGTTTTGACGATGTTGTGCTTTACCACCCGCTGTCGCAAGAGGATCTAATCATGGTTACCGAGCTTCTTTTGGATGAGCTGCGCCAGCGCCTAAAAGAGCGGGGCTACCGGCTGGAGCTGGCTGACGGTGTCGTGTCTTACATTGTTGAGCGGGGGTACAACCCTGAGTTTGGGGCGCGGGCAATTCGTCGGGTTATCCAGGATACGGTCGAAAATACGTTGGCTGACAAAATTATTGATCAAGGACTATCAGCCGGTGATATGTTGACGCTAAGTATTGAGGATTTTTAGGTGTAAAATAAAGGAGGGTATTAACAGCATAATTTAAAATCATGGAAACAACTGTATTTCTTGCGCAGATCTGGGGTCCGGTACTACTAGCGATTGGTCTTGGCGTCTTAATCAGTCGTCATCGCTATACGCGTATGTACCGAGAGGTCGGTAAAGAAACCTTTGCCTTGCTTTTTTTCGCTCTTCTGGCCATTGCTGGTGGTATTGCTCAGATTTTAGCCCACAATGTTTGGGGTTCCTTTCCGGAGATACTAATTAGTCTCTTCGGCTGGATTCTTCTGGTGAAAGGAGCCGTACTGGCTGTCTTCCCAAAACTTGCTGGTAAAGTTGGTCGTTGCTGCTTGAAGAGCTCAGTGGCAATTATTGCCGCCGGAGTTATTACTTTAATTCTTGGTGTCTACATTACCCGGTTTGGTTTTCTGATGTAGATTTAATCACTGCTTAGCTGCAAGGTCGATCTTGCCCGAGATTGGCCTGGGCTTTTTTAGGTCGTTTCTTCCTGTATAATTGAAGTTAGTTATGAATACGAAAATACACAATTATTTGTCAGCAAGCCTACTGCTGGCCGTTTTTGCCCTCGGGTTGCCGTCTACAACACAAGCAGCAGAAGATATACCGCGAATCAAGATATCCATAGATGAAGCCGGTATCAGCGCTCATCGGGCAAAAAATGGCAAGCTTCAGGCTCGCCAAAGTGACGACCGACAGGTGGTTCGTTTAAAGATTACGCCAGTTAAGACAGAGGAGGGTTACATCCGCGTAATTGTTCCGCTCAGTGATTTATCCGCGGGAGTAAACATCATTTCGGTGCCGGCTCGTCTCCTTGATTCGCGTAGTGGCGAAAAGGGAGGGAAGTTACTGGCTCGTTAAGTATTTTCGGGCATAAATTTGTACGATAGTATCCCGCCTAGGCGGGATTAACCAGCACTCATTCAATGCGTAAACACAAGAAAAAATTTATCTGGGGCATAGTTATTGTTGTCGCCGTTGCGCTAATGATTTTTGGTAGTCGCGGTAGTGTCGCCGGTACCTGGGCTGATACCGATGTAGCCTGCCTGCCGGGCGGGCACCAGAATGCCTTAACTCATATTCATGCTAACCTCACAGTCTTGGTAGATGGAGAAAATGTATCGATCCCGGCTAATGTTGGAGTTTCCAGCCACTGTATGGCGGAGGCACACACGCACACCGCAGGTGGAGAGCTTCACATTGAGACACCGGCAAGACAGCACAATCGCACCATTGCTGACTTCTTCTCCGTTTGGGAAGAGCCTCTTCAGCGAGACGGGTATGAGCGTAAGATTGTGGTGAATGGTCAGCCAGCCACCACGGAGTATCTCTTTGCTGATGGCGATGATATCGTCGTCGAGTTTGTGTCTGCAGACAGCGCCACCAGCAGCCCAGCCACCACAACTGATACTGCCGCCACCTCTTCGTAGTTTACTCCTCTGCGCCACTGAGAGAATAAGGGGATAAACCCTGTATAGGGTAGTTTTTGTATTGGTGTTACTATTAAAGGTAGACACTTAAACATAATATTTTTTTCATGAAAACACTGACACATTCATTACTGCTCAAGGTGAGTTTAGCTATTGTGCTCGCTTTTGGTATTTTATTTATTTACACACTACCAGCAGTTGACGCACAGAATCTGCGTCCAGCTGAGCGCTCAACTGTAGAGCAAGCAGATCAGACTGAGAGAGCTGATTCTGATACTGGTGATGTTGAGGGCGATGGGTATGGTGATTCTGATGATGTTGATCGTGCCAGTTATAACAACTCGCGTTCAAGTCGTGCCAATGTAGTTGGTTCGGATTCAGGTGATGATGCTGTTGACGACGGCGAAGATGACACCGACCGCGCTAACTACAACAACACACGCTCTAACCGCTCAACTGTAGTTGGTGATGAGGCAGGAGACACAGACGCCGATGGCCGGGCTGATGTTAGTCGCCATGATCCAGACTTTAATGACCCAGATGATGACGGTGATGGTGTATCGGATGCTGCCGAAAGAGCAGGCTACAACAACTCTCGCTCCAATCGCTCCACACTGCGTGCTGCTGCGATTAAGGAGATAGATAAGTCCTCACCAACGCTTTCTCGTTTGCGTGGCGGTGATAAGTCTACGCCAAAGCTTATCGAGAGCCTACGAGCCAGCGGCCTACTCTGCCCAGAGGATAGGTGTGTTGCTACCAGCTCTGATGCTGAGGAGCAGATCCTCCGTCTGCGAGTAAATGCAGCTGAGGTTCGTGGTGCTAGTGAGGATGCAAAGGCAGAGGCTCGCGCCCGTCTTGCCGCTGCTGATGAAGTGAATGATGCTAATGACTTTGGTCTGCGTGTAGCTATCGCTGCGCTTGATAATGAGAGTATTGAGGATATCGAAACTGATGACGAGCAGACAACTGTGCGCTTTCGCACACCGGCGCGTTTTCTTGGGTTTATCCCGGTAGATCTACGCGCTCGAGTTGAGGCTGACTCTGACGGTGAGCGTGTTCGCTACCCGTGGTACGCCTTCCTGGCTAGCAAGGAAGACAATTCCAGCCTACGTGAGTTAGCTACCCAGATCCGCGCAGATCACGACAGACTTTTCTTTGCTGCGATCGAAGTCGAGGAGTAATAAACTTTTAAAGAACAGGATGCTATAAAAAAAGACCGGCCAAGTTGGCCGGTCTTTTTTTGCGCTACATGCTACACGTTCTACGTCACGCTACTTTAGTACTTGGTAACCACCAATCAGTGGTAGGGGCTTCTTCTTGCCACCGGCAGCATTGATGATACCGAGAATTGTGAAGATGACCGCCACAATCCAGCCAATGCCGGCAATCAGCCAGCCCAGCAGTGGGATCATGCCGATACCAAACAGAATAATCTCAGCAATCAAGAGGATCAGCCCCTGATTAGCGTGGTACATCGCAAACTCTGAGTCCTTAGCAATAATGATTGGGATGATCACCAGGATGCCTAGGTAGGAAATGATGCCCATTGCTTGGTCATTCACCTCACCTCCGGCTGGCTTTGACTGCTGCTCTTGGCCACTATCTGTCTGCTGCTCTTTATGCTCGTCTTTACCTTGATTGTTGTTTTCCATATGTATGAGTTAGGTTACTAATATCTTTAGTATACCAGTCTGCCGGCAGCTGCGAGCAGACTGATCACCCTTTCAGACTGCTGCTTTTTACTTTATACTAACCTTTAGACTACAACCGCAACC
>JBBDUH010000075.1:0-2374 GCA_040904005.1 Minisyncoccota bacterium | reverse complement strand
CTTCAGAACCATGAAAGCCGATATCATTCCAACCCTGATCATCCGAAAGGATTACGATTATATTTGGTTTTGTTTCTAAATTGCCGACTTGTGCAGATGCCGGAACATGACAGAGAATAGAGGCAAGAAGAAACAAAAAAATGAAGTATTCACTGCAAACTATTGCTTTAATTGTCAACATAAATCCAAAGGTTTCATTAATAGAAGTTATAGAGGGCTTTGCAAAACCGCTGTTTTACCCAATCTCAGCATTTTCGCGAATTCGAAATCCTCATTTATGTCTAATAAACTGCGGTTCCGAATTCGCTCAGGCTTTGATATTGAACAAAACCCCTGGTTTTTCAAAGCCCTCTTATAATGAGACAAATAAACGACAGTAATAATCAAACTCTTGGATTGAATTCCGGATTACATTTAGTGATTTCTATGTCAGAAAATCATCATGAATTTTTAATTAACAAATTAGCTCTTCAAATACAATAGGTTCGCTTCCCCTGGAGTCTGTCGGAGTTAGAGGATTGTAGCGAGGCGAGTGGAAAATCAAGGTCATGTTATCGATCATTTAAGGTGATTAGTGCCCCTATGTAACGCAAAAGCTCGGAAAAATAAACCGATTTAACGCCGCCTGATCAGAATCATTCCAAGTCCGGCAGACTCCTGGAGTTAAACTTCGTCTGGGGCTGTTTACCGGACCTTTTGGCGCCATTGCTCCCACTTGACACGCATCTCTTTCAACAACTCATCATAATCCGGATTATCGACAAGATTTACCTCCTCTTGTGGATCGGCCACGAGATCATAAAGTTCCTCGTAGAGCGGGTCACTGTCGAGGTAGCGGAGGTACTTGTACCGCTCAGTGCGGATCCCCTCAGAGCGCGGAATACGGTCAGGGAAACTGTGGTGCTCATAGAAAAACTCGCTGCGCCAGTCCTCGGGAATCTGACCTTGAACAATTGAGGCAAAAGAATATCCCTGAACCTCCTCCTCGGGCGACAGGCCGGCCCACTCCAGAATGGTAGGGTGAAAGTCAGTCATCAGAACCATGGGCTCTCGTTGCGTGCCCCGTTCAGTTTCGGGCAGACGCGGATCGAAAACAATAAGCGGTATTCGAATGGAGGTGTCGTGTCCCAGCCACTTGCCGGCCAGACCGCGTTCACCAAGGTACATTCCATGATCCGACGTAAAGACGATAATAGTGTTATCGAGACGATCCGTCTCGCGCAAAGCCTCCACTATCTTCCCGAGCTGTTCGTCGACACCCGTCACCATCCGGTAGTAGCGCCTCATCGATCGCTGGAAATTTAATGATTCCGGTGGGCCGAGGCGGTACTCCCACCGGACACGTCCCAGTGATTTCCGGATGAGTTCCGGTTGACTCTCAAAAAATTCCGGGCCTGACAAGGGGGGAGCGGGCATTTCAGTACGTTCATAGTGAACGGCCGTCGAGGGAGACGCCGGATAGGGCTCTACAGGATGAAACCCGTCCTGGACATGCGGGGCCTTAAACCCGACGGTGATCGAGAAGGGTTGACTGTCGGGTGCTTGGTGAATCATTCGTGTTGCCTGATCGCCTAACCGGTCGGTCAGATGCCTCCCCTCACCCGGACGCTCCTCGTCCGACCAGAACTCCCCCTGACCGGGAAAGGTTTGGTCATTGTCGAACATACCCTCCGGCACCGGTCCGAGGTGCCATTTGCCAACGTAGCCGGTATAGTAACCGGATTTGCGAAGCTGAGCGGGAAAAAACATCTCCGCCTGCTCCTCGCTGAGCTCTTCAAAGCCGTCCATATAGATACCGGTTCGAGCCGCATAACGGCCGGTCATGAGGTTCCCGCGGCTGGTCTGGCAGATCGCTGTCGTTACAAATGCATTGGTAAACACTATACCCTGCTCGGCAAGGCGATCAATATTCGGCGTCTGAATAATCGGATCCCCCATAAAACCGAACGGCAAATAATCCAGGTCGTCGACGTAGACCAATAGGATGTTTGGACGATTATCCCGCTCTTTGACTGCCTGGCCATAAGTGATTGAAGCAGGAGGCCTTTCATTTCTTGTACCCCCCAACGTGTTGTTCAATGGTTGATCGTCTATTACCGGGTTAACGACATGGGGAGATGCCTCCGCCCATTCCGGGGATTGGGCTTTAACCAGACTGACTGGATTTAGCATCAACAGGAGCAGAACGAATCTGATATATTTCATGAGGGTTTTATTTAGAGTTCCGGTTTCCACCTATCATCAATTAATTGCACTAACTCATTTACAACCTCCGGATATTCGGAAGCCACATTCTCCTGTTCATGAGGATCATTGACAATGTGATATAGCTCCGGTTCTTCAATCATATCTATAAATTCACCGCCGCCGCCAG
>JBBDUH010000074.1:0-14618 GCA_040904005.1 Minisyncoccota bacterium | reverse complement strand
AGCTGGGAGGCGCTGAGCATGCTGACCTCATCAATTATCAAAACGTCGGTTTCGTTATAGCGCTTGTGGATGAACTCCTTCTGGGCCAGCGCATCAATTTGTTTCTTATCCATATCATCGCGAATTCCGATCCCACTCCAGGAATGAATTGTGCGCCCCTCGATGTGAGTTGCGGCAATACCGGTCGAGGCTGTCACGGCGACCTTCTTTCCTTGATCCTTACACCAGTCGATGTAGCGATTAAGGAGATGTGTCTTTCCACTCCCAGCCGGGCCGGTGACGTAGGTAATAATTCCTTTCTGTAGAATTTCGAGTGCTTGATCTTGATTCATAAAAAATAAAGTATGTAATGATACGCGGGCCACGTGGGTAATCATGGCAGACGAGGAAACAAAATCCAGCTCGGTGCGTGCATCAGCTGGATCCAGCGCCTGGCCTTGATTCATGTAGATGCATTGTAGCAGAGACAAAAGAAAAAACGCCATGCAATATGTTTGCATAGCGTTTGGTTAAAAATTAATTTACTTCTCCTCAATCCTTTGCACTAAAGACTCGACAAGTTTATCGGGGTACATTGCGGACAAGTAGTCCTCGTACTCAGACGTAAGGTCAAAAACTCCCGCTCTGAAAACCTGTTGCCCATCAGTAGCTGAATTCTTTACGTCCTGATAGGTCTGCCGCCCCTGGAAGCGCACTCTTTTCTCCTGCTCGTAATACTCAAGCACGAGTGTTACATCTGGAGAAAAATCCAGGAAAGTGATTAAACCATCTTCCTGGTCTGCTCCTTGAACATCATGATCGATAAGACTCAGCTCCTCAACCAAGTAATCACGATACGCGACATTACTTTCAATGATCAGTATCTTCATTTTCCTCCTTCCTGTTTCGGTTTATAAGTTCAAGCAAATCTTCCGGAAGTAACGGAAGTTCCAAGTAGTCATTGTAAGGAAGGGGTAAAAACCCGGACCGAACAACTACCTGCTCAACACTCGCGGATAACTTCATATCCTTAAACAATTCACTTGCTTGCTTGCTATCACTAGTAAGCTTGTTATCTTCGTAATACTCAGAGACAAGCACAGCATCCGGCTCCTCAACCAAGAAAACACTGAGTGCATCTTCGTTGGTTGTGGAAATAACCAAGATATCTTCCTCTGTCTCTGTAAACTTACGCGCTAAACTTTCGGCCCAGTAATCACTACTCGTTACAATCAGTAACTTCATTTCTGCTCCTCCATAGTTTCAATTACAGTTTTCAGGTCTTTCATCGCTTTCTCCCAATCTTTACTATCAAGTGTTATCGGAATTTGGTAACCACTCAATTCAGAGATAAGGTTCAATACATCCGTTATATAGTGACAGAAGTGATGGTTGATATCAGTACAAACTGATACCGGGATATTCCCTTTCACTGCCTGAGCCACTACTGACAATCCGTTTGGATTATTCGTCTTGTGACTCTCGGAATCAGCAAAGTGTATATCAGTCGCAATTCCACAGATTTGCCTTTTTAGCTTTTTAGCTATCCGCTCTGCATCAGCTCTTGTACCAGCAACCACTGGCTTAAATCCAACTGCACGAGCAGCTTTCTTAGCCTTCTCCTGTTCTTTGGGTAGGTCTTCAACAATCAGTACAATCATTTGTGTACCTCGTTTATTTAAATGAGCATTTCTGTTTTCTGATGCTATTTAAGCATATTTATAGTAATATGTCAACCATTCACTCAGGACTAGAGATCATCAACCTTTCTTGATTCATGTAGATGTATTGTAGCAGAGACAAAAGAAAAAACGCCATGCAATTTTATTTGCATGGCGTTAAGATAATATTACCAAGGAAGACTGATTGATACCCCAATAAAGAACATCGGTGTTTCTGCAGTAACATCATAAGTCACAGACCAAAGTCCATTTAATGTGCCACTGATCGGCACCAACCCAGTAGCATAAGGCAAGTAGATATCACCACCGAATTCAAGATAAGAAAATCCGGGAGTAAAGTACTTAGATACAGGAAACTGGATATCTGTTTGGAAAAAACCAAACTCTACTCTGGGTGCCATTTCTCCGGCCACAGCATCACCGGCAGTCACACCGCTCCACACCATCAGTTTCAGATACTTATGAGGCTGATAAGTTAGACGCGGACCCGCCCAAGGTACACCGGAAAAAAACCCAGCTGAACCCGAAACAGATAACCCTCTTACACCAAAGTTATTCCACTGGTAGAGCACGTAAGCCTTAGTAGAGCCAAAGGATCCAACTAAAATATCTTCATCACGGGAAACATAAACCCCAATGTCGAGACCGGAAGCTATCGGACTTTCGCCTTGACCAATTGTGATATATTCGAAGCTAAAGGATTCCTGAGCTTGTAGATCTGTTGGTGACTTAGTTGCGAGTAAAAGAAGTAGTGTTAGTAAAACTAATAGACTCTTCATATGTTCCTCCGTATTTTTTTGTTGTTTTATTTAATTATTTAAAGAGTTGTATATCTGCAATAATACATCTTTATTATATGTTGTCAAGATAAATAAAAAGCGCCGCGGTGTTTCTGCGGCGCTTGGGTGGTTGATTAAGATTTAATAATGATTGTCACTCCTTTTAAGTCTGGAGTGAAATGCCCAGGTGGATAGTAACGAGCCTCTACAACATCGTTCAGGTCAACCTGTTCTGAAACCTCTTGAGAAACAAGCAGCCGAAACCTACCATCCTTCGTTTTCATTGTTAACTCTTGCTGATACACCGGCGCACCATATGAGTCTGATATTAACATCACTCTTTC
This sequence comes from Minisyncoccota bacterium, assembly GCA_040904005.1. Classification (GTDB taxonomy): domain Bacteria; phylum Patescibacteriota; class Minisyncoccia; order Phycocordibacterales; family SW-6-46-9; genus JBBDUH01. The sequence continues at coordinate 11,834 of JBBDUH010000074.1, read as the reverse complement.
AACTTCTTGCTTCTTAATCACTTCTGCTTGTAAGTCGCGTTCTATCGATTGACCAACATGGTTGAAAAGTAAGGCCAAGAACTGAAAAAGCAAATGCTGCATAGTCTCGATAAAAGGTGGTGGTGGTGATCCTCTTCTAATCCTTTGTTGCGATTCTGAATGTGTTTTTAATTCCTCCATAATAAACCTCCTTGGTTTAATTGGGATTATCTCAATCAGAAATCAAATTGAGTTTTAAGGAACTTCTTACATCACTATACTTAATAGTATATTTTTGTCAATGGGGTAATAGATTTTAGCATGCCTGCCTTGTAGCCTCCGACTTTGGTCGGAGTGGTATCGGAGTCAACGGCTTAATCCTTCTTATAATACTGCTTATCGTGAAGTTTATCAGGCCGCATATCATTATCCGTATACATCTCGTAGCCCTTGCCGTAACCCTCCTGCTTCATCAGATCCGTCGGAGCATTGCGCACCTGCTTAGGTATCTCGAGATTCCCGTACCGATCCACATCTGCCTGCGCGGCTCGATATCCGTCGTAGGCCGCACGACTCTTTTTACACTCAGCTAGATACACACAGGCGTGAGCAAGATTAATCTCCGCCTCCGGCAGACCTACCCTCTCGACAGCCGAGAAGGCCTCTCCGGCTACAACGCTCGCGGTTGGGACCGCCTGGCCAATGTCCTCGGCCGCAAAGATAACCATCCGCCGAGCAATAAACTTCGGATCCTCCCCGCCAGCAATCATCCGAGCTAGGTAATACAAGGCTGCATCCGACTGGCTGGCACGCAGACTTTTTATAAAGGCACTTATGGTATTGTAGTGCTCCTCACCGCGATCAAATCGAATCTGCTTGGAGGCGGCGGCTCTCTCAAGCGTCTCGGCTGTCACCTTACCGTAAAGCTGGTGAGCTGCCTCCAAAAGCGAGAGTGCGCGCCGGCCGTCGCCGTTGGCAGCAGAGGCGACCAGCTGCTTTGCTTCTTCATCCAGTGAAATATCAGCTCGCGAGATGATCTCCATAAGCTCCGCTTCGGAGAGAGACTTAAGCACAAACACCTGCACCCGCGAGAGCAGGGCTGAGATTACCTCAAAGCTCGGATTCTCAGTTGTGGCCCCAACCAGCACCAAAGTGCCGTCCTCAACGTACGGAAGGAGAAAGTCCTGCTGCGCTTTGTTAAAGCGATGAATTTCATCGAGGAAAAGCAGGGTCTGACGCTCGGTCTTACCAGCGGCAGCAACAACAGCGCGTAGGTCACTCTTGCCGGCATCAACGGCAGAAAGCTGGTGCAGATCAGCGTCAATCGCGGCCGCATAAATGCGCGCGATCGTGGTCTTGCCCACGCCTGGTGGACCCCAGAGAATGAAGTTCATAATGTGGCCGCTATTTATTGCCTGAGCCAACGGCCTTCCTTTTGCCATTAGATGCTCCTGGCCAACAAAGTCCTTAAGATTCTGCGGTCTGATTTTATCTGCTAGCGGTTGCATATCTTATATCATACTACTCACACCCACTTGACCCCATTAGAGAATTTTGCTGCCACCAATTAATTTCTCTCTCTATCTGCTACTTCTCTAACGGGGCATGTATAAAAAAACACCACGTCAGACGTGGTGTTTTGACTTTCTACTTTTCACTTTTACCCGGTTAAACATTTTTGCAATGCAAAAATAAAATCTTCGATTTTGTTTATACCGGGTGAACTTTCTACTTGCACTTAGTTCCGATCATCAAGCTGCCCTCCTGCGTCTGACTCCGTAGAGCTGGTTGCATAAGAGGCAAAGGTCACCGTCTCTGGCAGCATAAACATCTCTTCGTCTACCTCAACTACACTACAAGCGACATCCCCAGAATCAACACCTGCAGTGATGTCGGCTGGGCGAGCTGGTAGCATTGCTCCGCCAGAATACTGTGAAAAGGCATCGGCACTAAAGCTGATTCCTTCTATTGCTCCTTCATCCCAAACATAAATGTCACCATCAACAAAAATCATGTTGCTAGTAACTCCATCGGCATCAGTGACAACACGAATCTGGCTATCACTAACATAAGAAGTTCCGAAGGCACCGTCTTCATTAACAAAGGCACACTGCAGCGACCCACCGGCACTCAAGGCTTCCTGTACTTCTGCAGTCGATGCTGCCTCATCGCCAGGAGCAGTTACCTGTGTCGTTTCGTCAGTCGTTGTAGCTGTGTCACTTTCACTATCTTCATCAGAGAAGGCAAACAGTAAAACTGCCGCCACAATCAACAAAGCAACCACCACCCATACACTCGCGTTTCCTTGTATTCTTTCCATACTAAAAAAATATAAATTAATAATCTACACTCTCCTGTCCTTTATTATAGCACCGTTATTGACCCAACTGAGCTTGTAGCTGGGCAATCTTTGCCTTCAACTGAGTAATTTGCACTTGTAACTCAGTATTAGTGTTTGTTTTCTCTTTTCCTGTATCTATATCTCCCCGCTGCTGAACCCGACCGCTGGTAATGCCGCTGGCTGCAGCCTTATTTAGAGCTGCACGTGTACGCTCCTCGGTCATGCCGTAGCCGGTAGTGTACTCACTACCCCTGCAAACAATCCCCTGCTCACACTGAAACTTCTCCACTGCCTGCTTGGTCAGTAAACCAAAAAAACTAGTTTCCTCACCTGGTGATCCCGGCCCGCTACTGGCCAGCCGATATCCTAAACTATTAAGCAGTTTCTGGAGTGTGCGCACCTCCGCCGTGTCGACACCAATAATTAGCCGCCGACTGATCACCTCCGGATAACGATTACTGTCCACAACCTCACCCTGCCGCTCCAGCTCAGCTCGGCGCTGCTCTACCCGTCGCTGTAGCTTCCCTGAACTACTATCTTTTTTTACAGAAACTTCTGGGTTAGCACCTGTTATATTTCCATCATCCCAACACAGTGATGAAGCTGACCACGGCTTCAGTCCATCCGCCTCATACAAGGCCTTGGCGTAGCCAATGTTTCCTTCCACAGTATAGATATCGTAACCAAAATCCTCGGCAATCTCTTCATGTACCCGCTGAAGGATCTGAAAGATACCGGTCGCCCCGATGGAGTTCACTAACACATCTTCACCAGAAAACTGGCGAAAGCTTGATTCACACCGCGCCACCTCAACCATCACATGATCCTCGCCAAACTCCCGCTCAACCAGACGTCGCACGTCGCTGTTGTCGTACCTTTCATCTTTATCACGGTCAGTGTCTCGATCAGCAGAAGACTGCGCCGATATATCACCGCGCGGCTTGAGCGTTCCCTGCGCCAAGATTTCTGTTGGCACCGAGAACATTACGAAAGCCACCAGTACCAAACTCATTAGAATGTATTTAAGTTGCTTCATATAGAAAAGTGTCTACTCAACAAAGACGAATCGGTACACTGGTTACTTACATAAAAAATTGTTGTCTTGTATTCTATCAACCACTCACTCCCCACTATTCACTGACTATAATCGGCGCAGCATGAATGTACTCCCTGTTCTCAAGGCAACGCAGGATAAAATCAGCGACGTCCGCGCGTGCAATCGTGTTGAAAAGCCCGGCCTTAATGTAGCCGGTCTGATACTCACCCGTTCGCGGTCTATTTGTCAGCTTCGGACAGCGGACAATTGTCCAGTTAGTACCGCTCCTTCGAATCACCTCAGCATGCTCCCGACCATCAGCGATCCGGTCTTTATCAATCAAATTTATAAGCTTCGTTAAGATCACCCCGCCACCCTGTGGCACATCATCCGGATCCGTCACACCGGCACCCGTCATTGAGATCAGGCGCTCCACACCAGCCGCCTGCATCGCGGTAATGATGTTGGTAATTCCCTTTGTCTGCAGACGTGGGTCTGAGCCCGAGATGTGACCGATCACCGACACCACCGCATCAACTCCCGCTACAGCTGGCTTCACCGTCTCTGGTACCAAAACATCACCAACGCAGTACTCCACCTCCTTGTGCGGCACTGGCGGCATACTGCGTACAAAGGCGCGGACATCAAACCCGCGCGCCAGGGCAAGCCTGAGCACCTCACTGCCTGTACGACCGTCTGCACCAAAAAGTATGATCTTCATATAAATTCATTATAGCAGTCTAATTGCGCTGCGAATCAACATTAAGCATATCCTTCATTTATAATTTAAGTAAGTAGTTAGAAATTTAATTTAAAAACAAAATCGCCAGCTGCAGCACTGTTGCGAAGGCACCCCAGAGAAGATACGGCACCAGCAACCAGAAAGCCAGCGGAAGCTTGTGCCATAGCTTCACCTCCAGGTATACCAGCGTTCCCAGTACCAGCAGAATATCAATCGCGCCCACGAAGAGACCAAACTCCAGCTCCAGCGGTGTAAACAATAGATTGAAAAAGAGATTAACTACAAAAATACCAAACAACCACGGCGACACGCGGCCACGAATCGCTTGCACCAGAATGTACACCCCGGCAATTATAATCAGCGGGTAAACAATCGCCCAGGCAATCCCAAAGACTTCTGGTGCCGGCGCGAAGCTCGGCAACGTTAAGCTTTCGTAGAAAAGTCGAAACTCATTCATGAATCCATTATAGCAAAAACCTATGCCAGATATGAAAGAGTTTTGGTTATTGACTACTACACTTACCTTCTGCTAAAGTAAGCTTATATCAGCTCCTTACGGCGCTCACCCCAAAGGATACATGCCAGTGCCGAACGGTATGTATCCTGCCAATCCCCGTCTACCCGCTTTTTCTGGTAGGCGGGGATTCCTTTTTATTGACATAAAAGAAAAAATAAGTATTATGAAGGTGCTCTTCGATCGCAGGTTTAGATGCTTGCGGGCGGAGTCGTCTGTTAAAACATATAGAAAGCCGGATTTCTTGAACAGGAATCCGGCTTCTTTTTTATTTATAATCCTTTGGTGGCTGCGGAACTAGCGGCTTATCAAACCAAAGTCGCTGACCACCTATAATTGTTTTAATAATATTCTCGATAAACATCAGCAGCTCCAGAGTGTCCTTGACGGCGCCCTTCTCGGCCTCCAGCTTACCAAAGATACGCGGCTCAAGATCTATATGTGTCGGATACGCAATGTAAACAGCCTTGCCTTTAAAGGCCATCCGTAGCGGCTTCTCATGCTCACGCCACCAGTCGTGAACCACCTCCATAAAGTCCGGAGTAAAGATCTGCCGGGCTTCTGTTGGGTCACTGCTTTTTACCTGTAGAAACTTCTCGAAGTCTATCCATTCCAGCTCCGTCTCCCGCACATCACTGGAACCAAATGGCAGCCTGCTCTCCCCGGCCACGGTGCCGCTGTCTGACTCAGTCTGCACGTACGTCTCCCCAGAGAACTCTTTATCGATACTGGCCTTAACGAGAAACCCCCGAAAGATGGTAACAGTTTCTTTGTTCCGCCGTTCGTTTGCGGTGATCTCATAAGCTTCCACAGAAGAATGCTGCCAACGACTAGTTAGTTTATCCTCACATCCCAGACTTGTATAGTCAGTATAAAGTCCACTATCTTTGAAAGCCTGCTTACCATCAATTCTCATAAGATTTCCCAGCAAATCATACTTAGCTAGCGTATTTTCTTTCTTAGTAAATAAGCTATGTTCTTCCTCAAATATCATTTTATGACGAGCTGCCTCCTTCTCTTCTTCGGTAAACTCATCGTCTAGATGAATCTTCCATGTAAAGTCCGTGAGATTATTTAAAGTGTTAAAAACCTTGCGTTTAAATAATTTTTTGAAACCAGTTTCCTTTAAAAACTGGAGCAGCTTCCAAGTAGCCACTAAAAGTATTACTCCGCCGATTATACTAAGCCACCAGAAATCGGCTCCCCCATCGTCCAGAGGCACTATTGCAATGGAAAATCCAAATATTAATACTAGACCCCAGTATGCTTTCTTCTGCTCAACCTTCCGTTTATCCTCCGTTTCCCGTAGAAACGGCCAGATCTGCTCCTGCCATACTTTTTCAAATTCTCGGTCTTTCATAGCTTTTATATAATACTCTTACTCACACGCCGCCCAGAGGCCAATCGCTTCATCTTGGGCAAGCTTCTGGCTGGCGTGAAAACTCTCCTGCTTTTCGTATCCAGCCCTAACGCTAAGCTCGTGAGCAAATCCATTAGCAATAAGTTTCTGGTTCACCAGTTCACCCTCTACGTATACATACGCCAACCGACGGCCGTAATCATCGTATTCTGGTTGCAGACGATCAGTAGCCAAAACCGCTTCTCTATCGAGCACGTACTCCGCAAGAGCTTCCCGTGCCTCCCAGCCGTAGCACTCCGGCTCTGGCTCACTCAGGCCATTCTCAGCGCTTGGCCAGGCAATCTCTGCTGCATCAATACCAATCAATCGCACCGACTCTGTTGTCGTGCCAATTTTAGCTTTGAATGTATCGCCATCAATAACACTTGTCACTAATGCTGTAGTTGTCACCGGCGCCTCCAGAGCCTGCGGATCATCAAACCAGAAGAAGATATCGACATCGAAACCAAATACAATCACACTAGCCAAGATAATGGCCGCCAAAGCACTAACAAGATTTTTCTGCTGAGAACTCATGTTACTTTTTTTTACGACTAATATAAATCTGTGAAAGACTAAAAAGCACACCGATGTTTACCAGAAGAGCCCCGCCAATCAAGGACCAATCGTCGTAATAAACTCCCTTCACAAACAGCACACACTGCACTAAAAACACAACTGCCGGCAACAACACCGAAACGTGAGCAGAAGAATTATCACGATGCACCAACCAGCCCTGATGAAAGTAACCCAAAGAAACGACCACCCAGCCAATGATAAGAATGATGCTCCATATTGTCTGCGAATTCCAAAACTCCGGCACGCCTGCTAAGGCCAAGTACGCGGCGCCGGTACCTACTAATACAAAAGCGATAATACCGGTAATTTCAAAGATTTTTCTCATACTCATACTTTACCACGGCTCAGAAATAAGGCACCAACTAAAGATAGATTGGTGAGCAAAAATCCTTTCGTAATTCTTATTTACTGAGCTTCAATCGATTCAATAACAATCGTTCCTACTGTGTCGTAGCGATTACCATCCGGGCCAAGCTGCTCTTCATCCGTCAGTCTCCCACTCACCTCCACCGTCATCCCCGTACCGAGAAGCTGATAATCAATCCCGGCATCAGCCGGCGCCTCCAGACTATAGTAGTCACCACTCTCATCCTCCAAACCAATCGCACATTCCTGCGTCTGCGGACCATCGCCAATCTTTGGTAGACAGGTAATCTGACCACGAACAGTGATGGGCTCACCGACCGCCTCGGTTGATATCGCCGGAGTATTTGTCGCCGGTAGATCAGCCTGCTTCTCAGTGTAGATATGATTATTAAGAGCAAATAAAGCAGCAATCAGCAGAACCACTGATCCGATAGCGATAAGTACATTTTTCATACCTCCATTATGACATACCAACACAAACCACTTCAGATGTTACATAACATTTTTTAAAACATTATCCGCCGCAGTTAAGAATTTGCGAGAGTTCCCAGGCCGAACATGGCTTCTTGTTAATGGTCGGTTTTTTATTGCACCGTAATTGTATCAATAACAATAGTCCCAACAATGCCATAGCGATTGTCGTCGGGTCCGAACTGTTATTTACAATGGATTTATTCGCGACTGCTTTCCTTTGATTCCTGAAGAACATCATCCGGTTTGATAAATGCAGTAGCAAAAAGTATTCCGCCGATGATGAGGAAGGTAACGATTTTCCCAGTAGTATCCATCAACCAAAATTCTGCAAACATAAGCCTCGCAATAACACCCCACACAAGTATAAGTCCAAGATACACCGCAAAGGTTTGATCGCGCTTACCACGGAAATACAGGTAAAGCCCGACTACAGTGTAGATAAGGAGCGAGATAGCAGTTGCTATGTCTGAGGATATCGCAGTTGAAGCGTGCAAAGTCAACCAAAGCAGTAACGTCGCGTAACCTGCGGTCGCGGTCGCATACAGGTTAGTAAATATATACGATTTATCGGATGCCTCGTCACCTCCTTCAATTCGATCGTAGAAGTATACGCCTGAAAGCAAAAATACCACCGTAAGAACCAGCAGTGTTAGAGATTCGATGTGAAAAATACCGTCATTCCAGCTAGAGGACAGTATTTGAGGAACAGACAGAATAATTGGAACAATATACAGCACCGATATAACACGAAGGCCTTCGACTCTTTCTGGTATAAATGCCGCCAGTAAAGTAATTAACGTAAATATCTCAAGTGCATACACTATAGTCAGCGTTGCTCCACTAAACTCAATAAAGGTTGCTACAGCAATAAATACCAATGAAATCGCAAAAAAGGTTGCAGACGGAACCAGTGAATCCATCTTGCGGTACAGAAGATACGCGCAACAGCCAAGTATTACCGCCACCCCCAGCAGAACAATGCTTTGAACGCTCGAACCCACAGCTCTTAATATCCACACCAGCAGAAAAATTCCCGTACCGTATGTAACGATAACATCGGATTCGTGCAGTTTTGTCTGCTCCCAAAGGTAACTAAGGATATTAATAATCAGAAACACCACCGCGAATCCAAGCGCGAAAATGTAGGCTGTCTGCACTTCTGCCGACCATGGAAATAGATATACAGAGCTGTATATTGCAGTAGCCAGGAATGCAAAAATAGTCAGTGTGCGCCACTTGGTCAGTGCTACAATCCAGATTGTTCCCAGCACAATAACCGCCACATAAGAAAGCATACCCATTACGCCTAGATCAACAGAGATAAGCACCGGGGTAACCGCACCAAGTATCAAAGAGGAAAATGCTAAAGCCTTGCTTTCTTTAAGCACACTAAAGGTGGCGACTATTGACGTTACTGCCAGCATAGAAATAAGCGTAGTAATCGGTTCAAAGAAGTTGTATATAAACTGACCCGCCATCATGGTTGCTAGAATAATGGTTGAACCCAGCACTGCTGTTACTACACCTTTATTCTTATTTTCTTTTTTAGTTAGAAGAACCAATCCAAATACCATGACGCCGGCACCAAAGACAAGCCCCATACTGACCTGACCAGCCGGACCAATCCAACCTTGTGCAAATGCGTGGCTGATAAACCAGCCAAATGCAATCAGTATTAATAAACCTCCTACCTTCATAAGCCAGTTCTCTCTGAACCACGCAACCAGATCAGATGAATCTCGCTGTGTAGATGTATTTTTCCCCAGCGGCTGTGGTACAGTTTCGACTTTCTCTTCAGAAGGGCTGACTATGCCAGATTGATCAACTGTCGGCGTTGGTGATTCCTCTTTGGTTTCGGAAATACGAAGCTTCTCCTCGATGCGATTGATGCGTGTAAATATGTTAGATAGAACCGCAATCACGACAACGAGTGTAACAATATAAAGCATAGTAAGAAGTTATGTGAGTATAGATCTATAATATCACACCTGTAAGGGCGATTATCCAAACCACTGTCATTGCATTGGCTGCTACCTGGTGATCGCGTCGAACGGATGAATAAACATGATGATATTGAGAATCACACGGTTGACTTATAATCGTAGTTTCAACTACATAATCACCCAGGTACTGAACACACAACTCATAATCATGCTTTAGCTTATCGTACAAACGCAGTCCAAATAATGATGACAGTCTAGAAAACTTTATAACCTGATCATCACCGTACTTATAGGCAGAGCTGTTGGCACCACGGCCTATAAGTTTCCCTATTTTTTCTTTGTTATAACTAAGCATGTTTTGATTGTAGTAAAAAGATATGTGCTTCGGTAAAAAAGTCCTGTGAATTATCAGAAAGTAGCTTCAGCGCTTCCTTGAAGGTAACAACCTTATAACAGGTAAATTCATCATTAAGCGTTATCACCGCCTGCTTCGAGACCTCCGCCAGCCAGTAGGTGTTTGTCTTTTCGACCGTGCCGGCGCCACGCTTATTCTCTGACCCGCGCGTATATGAATAACTTTCCTTAAAAGACTCGTTAGTGATCACATTTGTCTCATCAATATCAACACCAATCTCCTCGAGCGTTTCGCGCAGTGCCGCCTCTAGATTGGTCTCACCTGCCTCCTTGTGACCCTTGGGAAACTTCCAGTAGCCAATCTTATCATCAGCAGAAATGCTGCGACCGATAAAGTAGCGTGGCTGGCAGTCTTCTCCCCTGTAGAACGGAATGATGCCGTAAGAGTAATCCTTCATACGTCCATTATGGCACAAAGGTAAATAAAAAACGCATCTGGGTCTTAATGACACAAGTGTGCTTTTTCCTGTGGGCTTAATCTTGTTATCAGCCATTACCTACGCTTTAAAAACTTCAACCAAATCAGGCGATGAAAACCTTTAATAAAGTCCCACACTGCCACCCAACCACCATACAGGAAGGCTCGCGGTCGCAATGCTCCGGGCAGCTCGGAATGTGACTCCCCCGTAGCCGGCTGATTGTTGGTTAGTCGACGCAGGTTCTCTCGCAGTTCACGCGGCTGATTCCACTTCGCCCGCCAAAAGATTTTACCATTCCGATCAATGATAAAAACAGAGTTAGGAACCAAGCCGTAAGCTTTATGCGCCTTGCCAGAGACATCATCCACCAGCACCATGCGCGGATCTTTATAGATATCCTTGCACTCTTGTGCTCGCTGGCGCTTTGCTTTGTTGGTCTGCGCCTGGCCACGTCGCTCACCCGGATGCGCCTCCCGCACATAAAGCAGAAGAAAGGTTACCTCCGTAAACTCTTTTTGCAATCGTCTCATTCGCTTCAGCACACCAGCATACACCGGGCAGGTCAAACTACCGATCTCCAACACCACCGACTGGCCAAAGAAATCCGACAGCTGCACCACCTTGCCATCCAACGTATAGGCCGTAAAGTCCGGTGCCCTTTGGCCGATTTTTGGCGCGGCAAAGCTATCATGTGCATAGTCTTCGGGTGAAAAATGATTGTAGTTATACTCCTTCATATCGCTATTGTTCCACAAAAAAAATGTGCTACCTAATAAGCGTACCCAGAAACTTCTCACCAGCTAGATACTTCCCGAGCTCCTCCAGCTTGTCGCCGTTGATGCAAGCCACCTCCATACCCTTCGACTCCGCCTCCCGCGCCGCCACCGGATCAAAGGGCGAGGACAAGCCCGGATCCCAGTCTTCCGGCAGTAATTTCCTGAAATCACTCCAGTTTATCTTCTCGATCGGCTCGGCCTCCGGATCCACTTTTGGGTCAGCAGTGTAGACGTAATCAATATTAGACAAGTTAACCACCTTCGTGGCACCGACTCGGTCAGCCATCTGCACCGCCCTCAGGTCGGTCGAGCAACCCGGGCGATACCCAGCCGCAATAATCAGCGAATTCCCTTCCGGTACGTCTAGCACCTCATCCGGATTCTCGATCATAATCGGGTACGCCAGCTCTTTAAAGATGGCACGCAAAAGATGACCATTAAGCCGCGTGGCGTGGATACCGATCCAGTCGATATCATCCGGCACCAGCGTATGCACTTCATCTGCTGCCGCCTGATAGCGCCGCGCTGTCTGGCCGCCACCAGCGATAATAACAAAACGGCGACCGTTTCCGATCGCCGTTTCTATAAATTTCTTTAGCTCTTTGAGAAATACCGTATCCACCTGATCGGGCACAATCAAGGATCCACCAACTGACATCACGATAGTTTCCATTGATGAAAAGTATAACACGCAAAATTAACTTATTTACAGTAGAGATAATTTTTGCTACTTTTAAAATAGATTTGTTAATTTTGCGTGCAGGTTTTACCCAGTTCTCACCCATTGTCTGGGATTTTTCTGCGCGCCATTAAGGTGGAGATTTCGTTATGGTTACTCCACCGGGTCGGCTG
>JBBDUH010000073.1:5345-15361 GCA_040904005.1 Minisyncoccota bacterium | reverse complement strand
ATCTCCTCAATATCAAACTTGGTGGCCTGGACGCCGGCGTCGCTCGCAGGCTTGGAGACGCGGCGCATGAGGATGATGGTGCCGATGGCGGCCAAGAGAAGCGCCATCAGTAGCCCGCCCCACTGTGCAAAGACACTCAGCTGGCCAGTGCTGGCGGCTGCGGAGCTGGTGCCGAGAATCAGGCCGGCAGATGTAGCGCTTGAAGTCGTGGCTTTCGTGGTGTTGCTTTCTCCTTCGCCGTCGCTTTCGGCGTAGGCGGTCTGGATCACTGTTGTTCTCTCTCCTGCCCGGCTACTCTCATATCCGCCTGCGTAGCTAACGGTAGGCGCCTCTCTTTGCGTGCTGGTGGCCAGCGAGCCATCCGGCTGATACAGACTGGCAGACGCAGCAAAGAAGCCCGATACCCGGTGCGGCACGATCAACTCACCGTGAGCCAAGGCAGCAGAGTACTCAGGCAGCACGAACTCTTCTCCGCCACTGACAAGCCGCCAGCCAGAGAGATCGAAGCGGCGCGGCGTCTCGTTGTGGATCTTTACATAGCCATCAGAGCCCGACTCTGCTTCCAGCGCTAACTTTATGGCCCTTATATCAACAACCAGCTGATCGCTGAGGGTCTCATCGTCTGCAGTGACGCTGAAGGTTGCTAGGTATTTGCCCGGATACCCGTAGGTGTAGCTCGTGCTTAGGCCGGCCCGTGTATCGCCATTACCAAGAGACCACTGGGCCGTAAAGTCACTCGGATCGCCAGCTCCCTCTACCGCCCCTTTGAGCTCAACCGGGATGCCGACCCAGCCGTTGATGTCTCGGCCCGCGGTGATACTAATGCTCTCTCCGCTTTCTTTATCTGCGCCGGCAGTGCGAGAACTGATAAAGTTCCAGTCTGTGTTCCTGCTAGTACTACTGTCATTGTCGTCGTTATCGGCAGACGATTGGTTGGAAGCCGATTTGTTCTCTTTGCCTGGAGTTGGGCTGGCAGCAATCCAGCTACTGCCAGCCCGCTGTAGTGAGTCGCCATCACCATCCGCTCCGTAAGTTGACTTATATGTGACTATATCAACAACATCACCATCAGAATTTACTAAACCCAACGACTCCTCGTCATTATGAAGACCAGACCCAAAAGATCCTGTAATTATCAAAGCTGAGATTGAGTAACGATTTGCAAAGGCATCCGGATCGCGTGTAATCACTGCACGCTCTCCAGCTGGCAAAAATAAACCAGCATCAACACTTTTTATAATATGATTACTGCCACCCTCTCGAAATTTCCATTCACTTAAATCAATACCGCTACCAGAGGTGTTGTGAATCTCCAGCCATTCATGGTCAGCATCCAACCCTTCTGGATTGTACATCACCTCGGTAATCTCGAGATCAGCAGCATACAAGGAGCCTGGAGCTAAAAAGAGCCCCAGTATAAGACACATTATCGCTAGTTTGCTAGCGAACCTAAAATTCATTACTTCCATTGTATCGTACAAACCAAACTAAAATGATTTGATTCTGCCAGATATCCAATCTGACAACTTTTCGATAAAAGCTTTGTAATCTCCAGAACTTTTTGCAACTTCTATGGTTTTGTCACGAAAATCCTCACGACTTACTTCAAACAGATAGTCGTTCAAATAAAGGAATAGCACAAGTGACGCCGCAGCCATACGTTTATTCCCATTACCAAAAGGATGGTTTTTGACTAAACCATAAAATAAAACGGCTGCCTTTTCCTCGATGCTAGGATATAAATCACTCCCTCCAATTGACTGCGAAGGAGCAACTAACGCAGACTCGAGAGACGCCGTATTATGATCATCAAATGGCGGCATCGGCTCAGATGTACCGAAAACCTCCTTTGCGAGTCGGTGACACACCTCTCTCAAAATAGCCTTATCTAGATAACGAAAGTTAGGACTCTGATTCTCCTTTATCATACTTAGCTAAATCATGCATCACGTCACTATACTTAGAAATAGTATAAGAAATACCTGCCTCAACCTTCTGGTCAACAGAAGACTTTTTGGAGATTAATTTTGAATTATTGAAAAATTTCTTTAATAAATTCATATTTACCTTATTTAGATAGTACTTGTTCAAGATTTTGCGTCAAGGGTAAGCTCAGTTCTCTACTCACCTGCTCCGTCTGTGCCGTCTTTATCCACAGACAGCATTTGGCGGAGCTTATCTTCTGGAATCTCGACCGGGTCATCGCTGTCAGAATCTTTTGTGGTGGGTCTATCCTCCTTTTTTACCAGCTCCGGCTCTGAAGCTGCCTTATCCTCTGCTGTCTGCTCACTGGCCTGGTCATCCCGCTTTGAATGCGATGATTTGGAGTCGGTTTTATCCTTGCTACCTAGGCCAACCTTGGCCAGCGCCGCCTGGAGCTTGGATTTGTTAGCAACCGATGGCCCCTTCTCATCCTTTTTAGTATTTTCGGCTTTAAGATCAGCCAATGAAGCGGCCTTTTCTGGCTCTTTCTGCTCGGGGTCAGCGGCTTCTGTTTTAGGTTTTGGTTTTTTACTCTTTTCTTTCTCTTGTTCTTCTGAGGTATTTTTTAAATCCTTATTCTTTGGCTCTGAGTCTCCCCCGCTAGAGCGAGATTCTTGTGCCTCCGTAGCCTTGCGCGGAGGGGTATCACTTGTCTCTTTTGTGCGCTCAACTTTCTCTTTCTTATTTTCCTTTTTTTCTTCCTTCTTCTTTGTCTCCTCTACTTCTGAGTCTTTCTCCTTTTTACTTTCTACTTTCGACCCAGCTGGTGCACGCACCGAGCTGGATTTCGCTTGCTCTGCGTGCTCAACTTTCTCCTTCTTCTTTTCTCCTTTATCTTCTAATGCCTTAATGGACAGCGAAACCTTGGCATCGTCTTTATCAACATCAATAATCTTGGCCGTGACCTCCTCCCCTGTTTTAAAGAGATCATTCGGGTCATCAATGTGACCAGCGGCAAGCTCAGAAATATGAGCCAAGCCCTCCAGGCCGTCCTCTATTTCTATAAAAATTCCGAAATCAACCACGTTCGCAACCTTGCCCTTAATTATCTGGCCAACCTCATACTTCTTTACCAGCTCATGCTTTGGTGGAGTCGGCTCCTTGAATGGCTCCTTGCCCTCAGAGATGCGCTTCTCTCGCTGCATCTTCGCCATATCATGAGCCAGCTGATCATCAACAATGCCGTAGGTAGAGTCGTGCCACTTGTCGATCTCGGCCTCGACCTCCTCGCGCGTACGGCCGTACTGCTTTCTAGAATGAGTGCGAATTTGTTCACGGTAGGACTCTTTATTGATATCAATTGGGGGCAGAGTGCGCGCCGAGAATGGCTGTGAGGAGACACCATCAATCATTAGCTTCAGGTAGATCTGAGCAAAGCCAAGGTTCACCAGATCCTCAGCCTCAAAGGTGGGAGCAAACTCCTTCTCCAGCACCTCGGCATCGAAGGCACCGACGCGGAAGGTGACCATGGTACCGACGTTGCCGAAGACGGCGTTGCGCACATCCTCGGTCATCTGCTCGATATACTGGTGGGCGATGGTGAGGTTGAGCTTGTACTTTCGCGCCTCAGAAAGGATGCCGGCAAAGGATTCATTAGCAAAAGACTGGAACTCATCAACATAAAAATAGAACTGCGGTAGATTGGCGAGACTTTCCTTGCCACCGGTATCGGCGCGGCTCATGGCAGCCAGATACATCTTGGTGATTAGCATGGAGCCAATCAGGCGAGCGTTGTCCTCACCCACCTGCCCCTTAGAGAGGTTGATGATCATGATCTTCTTTTCATCCATCAGCTTACGCACATCAAAGGAAGACTTCACCTGCCCAACAATGTTGCGCACCTGCGGGTTGGAGACGAACTGGCCGACCTTGTTCTGAATCGCGGAGGCGGCCTGGGCGGCAAACTGCTGGTCGTAGCCAGCGAACTCATTTTCCCAGAAGGTCCTGACCGAGACATCACTAACATTAGCCACCACCCGCTTGCGGTACTCCGGATCGGCAAACATGCGGTTGACACCGAGAATGGTTGCATCCGGATACTCCAGGAGCGCCAGGAGCGCGTTGTTTAGGAGATACTCCATGCGGCCGGACCACATATCGACCCAGATCTTCTTGAAGGCAGAAAGCAGGCCATCGGCGACCAGGTGGCGTTTGTCGGGGCCAACATCCTCCATAACATTGAAGGAGATTGGGTAGTCGAGATCAAACGGCGCAAAGTACATCACATCCTTGATGCGGTCTTCGGGAACATAATCGAGTAGGTTGTCGGCCACCTCACCGTGCGGGTCAATAAAGGCGATGCCATTGCCATTCCTGATGTCCTGGACGGCCATGTTCTCGAGCAGGGTCGTCTTTCCCATACCCGTCTTTCCGATGACGTACATGTGGCGGGTACGGTCTTCGCGCTTAATGCCAAACTTAGTATTGCGATTGCGGTAGTCGGACTCCGCAAAGTAGGTGACATCGCCTGGGCGTGGAGGGTCATTGTGATTGTTCATAACTACCTTTAGTATAGCAAAGCTTGGAGAAGAAAACCCTGCATAACTAGGGTTTTCTTCTTCCAACGCCCCGCTAAAGCGGGGCTGCCTCATCTTTCCATGGTACTAGCCTTAGGCACTTACAAGTTAAGCACCTAAGGCTAGTTCTATTTAAATGATCTGGCGTGAATTCTGCATTAAGACAGTTTAATTATTATGCAGTCGTCGTCGGTGTTCGTATGAATTTGTGGCGATGGAGCGGTCGGTTTCGGGGTCGGTGATATCAACCGGCTCAGCCTCTGGGCGGTGTGATTCCTCAGCTTTATTTGCTGTAGATTCTGCGTTGTGCCTTGTTGATGGAGTCTTTGTTGTAGTTTCCCTCTCCTCGCCTTCGGTATCATGATCACGGAAAAGAGAGTAACCAATGATGGCAATAATAAGAGCCAAGAGAACAACAAGCGCCTTCATCAAAAGAAGCGGCAGCGCCAAAAGCGGGACCACTGCGACAAGTATTGCCAGCCAAATAAGTGCGGATAATCTTTTCATGGATTTATTATACAACACTTCGAGTTAATACTTTGATTGTACACCTAGATAAGGCAACCATTAGATATCTCAATAAAAGTTCTTGTTCCCGGGAGGATTTTACATAGACAAAACAATATGGTAAAATTTCAGTTAGAAGACAACGGAACTCATTTTGAGTTTATAAATAGAACATTAACAAAAAAAGAGGATGTATGAAGATCTTAATGATTTGCAAGTACCCACCTATCCAGGGTGGTGTAAGTGCTGAATGTTACTGGACGGCACAATTCTTATCAGAATTGAACCATGAGGTAAGAGTCTTAACAAATGCTAACGAAGTAGAGAGTGAGTATAGGATAAATCTTCAGTCAGAAGATAAGGAATTACTTTCTGGATTTAAAAAAGATAATTCTATTAAAGTCATCTCTACAAAAAAAGACGAGAATCATTTGTTTATACCGCAGGTAAATCCAACTGTCTCGAAACTCTTAGGATTAGGATTGGATGAGATCAGAAATGAAAAACCGGACTTCATATGGTCATCTTACCTTGAACCATATGGAGTTGTTGCCTATTTACTATCAAAAATAACTGGTGTGCCTTATACTTTTCGGCATGCGGGTAGTGATATAGGCAGGTTAATGCTAACGGGACAACTTGAGTCTATACATCAGGAAGTATTGAGAAATGCGTCGCTGATAATGACTCGTGAATCTCACCATGAACGATTTACTAAGTTGGGTATATCAAAAGACAATCTTATTGACTCAATACCCACCAGACTCCAACCGCAATTGTTTTATCCTTCAAAATTACCTACTAACCAAGAATTAATACTTGGTGTGTATGGAAAGACAGGAAAAAGCAAAGGGAGTGGAGCCCTTGTCGAAGCCTTATCACTCCTAAAGAAAAAGGACTCGAAAGTTAAAGTGAGGGCACACTGGGGTGGCAAGCATCTACCACGATATAGAAATAAAGTGAGAAAATTAGGACTTGAAGATACGATACAGATTAATGGGTTTATCCCCCACTGGCGTATTCCTGATTTTATTAGATCTTGTCACGCGATACTCTTTCTGGAGAATTGTTTTAGCATTTCCTTTCACCAACCTCTTGTCCCTCTTGAGGCACTATCCTGTGGTAGACCTATAATCACCACGGAAGAAATTGCTAATAAGCCCTTATATAGAGAATTATTGGTTAATAACCGTAATGCTTTTGTAATAGAGGGTAAGGTAACAGCAAAGTCAGTAGCAGAAAGTATTAAAAAAGCAGAGAAAAGTCTTACTTTGAATGAAGGTGAGCAAACATTTGCAACCCCGAAACTTGGTAAGAACAAAATACATATGCGAATACGTATGTATGAACTTCTACAAAAAATCAAATCTCGAACTAAAAAGGAGGAAACATGAAACTTGCAGATCTTATCACCCCAATCTCTGTTAAAGAATTTAAAAAACTCTTTAAGGAACGACCGGCTTTTGAGATCTGGGACACGAAATCTAATATAGACTCACTCTTTGGATGGGATGATTTAAATCACATCCTGAGACAACAGCGAATGAACAGTACGGATATAATGGTTCTACAAAATAGTAATAAAGTAAGCCATAGAAAGATTAGTAGAGAAGTCCGTCGTTGGTCTAAAACAGAAACTCAACTGGATCACGAGAAGCTGCTTGCAGCCTTGAGAGATGGAGGTTCAATCCGTGTTTCTAGGGTCGACGAGAAATCAAACACGTTGGAAACACTCGCCTCTGATATCGAAAATATCTTGAGTTGCCAAGTGACTATTAACCTGTACGCAAGCTTTACATCTACACCAGCTCTTTCCGCCCACGCTGACACTCATGATGTTTTAGTTGTTCAGATAGCAGGCAAGAAAGCCTGGGAGATATTTGGTTTCGGAAACAACAAGCTCCCAATCCGACACCTTTCTACGGATAAATGCCCAAAGAAAAAAAGCTGGAAAGGAGAGCTCAAAAAAGGACAGTTACTGTTTATGCCAAGAGGGTCTTGGCATAAAGCAAAAGTCGAAAACAACACCCCATCACTGCACCTAACGATTGGTTTTAATCACGTTATGATGCGAAATTTCGCAGATTGGTTAGAAGATAAACTAAGTCACCATTCTGTTTACAACAAGCACTTACTTGGATGGGAGGTAGAAGATGTTGAAGATAACGTTGAGGAAGAAATCCGAGACATCTTGATGAACAAAATCTTAACCGCTGGTTTTTTATCGCAATTCAAGAAAGATAGCGATAAAGAAAAGCCGGATCGGTTCAAGATAGATCTTCCAAAACTATGAATCGTAACTAAATCCACACGAGAGGCCACTTTTTAATTAAGTGGCCTCTTTTTATTTAGTAAGAGTAATATATATCCATTGACTTTCACTAATTTTATCTTCAGAAAGAATACTTTCGATAAATTCTTCTCTTCTTTTTTCATTAGGAAAATTAGCCTTCATAATTGGAATCTCATTAAATGCGGCTACTTCTTTGGAGCTTTGACTGTATGACTCAATGAAATGGTCGGTTAATTTGAGCGAAAATTCTTCTGCCCAATCGGATAGCTTTTCAATATCATATGAAACAGGATTTCTTGGTTCTCGCTTGAAATCATTATGAGCAAAAAATGAATCTGGAAGATTGAAAATAAACATTCCCCCTTTATTTAAGATGTTTGATACTGCTTTCAGTGTTTTTTTGGGTACCATTTGCCAAAAAGCCGAGTTACAGACCACTAGATCAACCTTGGTTGTGATATTCTCATCAAGATTCTCAGCTTGGGAAACAATGTATTCAATATTTTTATAATTACTAAGTTTTTCCTCAGCTTTTTTAAGCATTTCTTCCGCTTGATCTACTGCTATAATCTCAACGCTCTCTCCAAACTTCTCGATAAGTGCCTCTGTAGTGGTTCCGGTGCCAGCAGCCAGATCAAGTATCTTCATACCTGGCTTAGCTTTAGTAAAACTTACTAGGTCTTTACTTGTTTTTTTATATAAAGTGAACTCATTTGCATACGAATCATATTTTTCAGCATTTTCTTTTGTATTCCATGCTTGCTTACGTTTACTCATATATTTACATACTAGCATAAATAAAAAGAGAGACTATCTTTTATATGATAGTCTCTCTATTGAGAGTGCATCGTAAGGATTAATTTAAAATCACAATACTTAATCAATCAGTATTGCATGCAGGTTGGCAACCGCAACTATCCCCACAGGGGGCACCGGCAGCGGATTCAAGCTTAGGGTAATCCCAGTTTTCGGACAATTCTTCTCCAAAAACTTCTCGAGCCAAATCAAGTGCCCTTTGACTACCTTCATTGTTTGAGGGTAAATCGTCGAGATAGCGAGGTCGATGATAAATAAGCTCACCAAAATAATCCTGGCAAAACTTTTCATAGTCACGCATGAATAAAATAAACTCATGCCAACCAAAATCTAAAGTTTCGTTTGGTGAAATGGACTCTTCACTTATGGCACAAAGATAAAGAAACTTCTTTGTGTCTTTGAAGAGCTGCTCGGCTTCTTCTTGAGAAACTCCGAGCTTTTTCTCGATTCTAGCCACGAGCGTTGGATGATCGTAAGCAAGAACAGCCTCAAGCGAGGGCAAAACAACTGTAGAATTAACTACAGATAACGAGGGTATAGCACTAATCATGATTCCTCTAGCTTTTGTTAATGTTCTATTTGTGTTTGTGTGAGTTTACGTATAACTCACTTCCACCTAAAAAATACCACATTGTTAAAAATAGTTCAAGTAAAAATAGTAAAATGTGATTTTTTATAAAGAACCGACTTGTTCCCCGATGAATTCCAAATAGTTTATTTGCCCGAAACCACTATGCAGAATTCGCCGCGGATTTCGTCGGCATGCTCAGTAAAGTAGTCGGCAGCAAACTGTGCAGAGCCCCGAACCACACTCTCGAACTGCTTAGTCAGCTCGCGGCAGACAACGACGGTGCGACTCTCTGGTAGTGTGTCGGCCAGAGTGTTGATTGTCTTCTCAAACCGATGCGGTGATTCGTAAAAAACAACAGTACGCGGACTCTCATTGACTGTACTGAAGAAGCTTTCTCTTCCCTTTTTACGCGGGACAAAGCCATAAAATGTGAACTCATCGGCTGGCAATCCAGCAATAGAAAGCGCTGCCACCACTGCTGATGGCCCCGGCACGGCCACAACGGTAATGCCCGCCTGGTGCGCCGCCTCGACCAAGCGCATACCCGGGTCGCTGATGGCTGGTGTACCGGCATCGGAAACAAGTGCGACATTCTCGCCAGCGACAAGACGAGCGATGATCTTCTCCTGCTTCCCTTCCGAGGAATGCTCATGGTAGCTGTCTGTCGGCGTGTGAATATCAAAATGACTCAGGAGCTTGCGAGTGACGCGCGTATCCTCACAGGCAATGAGATCGACCTTAATCAGAGTCTCCTTGGTGCGGTCGGAGACATCGCCAAGATTGCCGATGGGTGTTGCTGTTATGTATAGAGTTCCGGTCATACTTTTAACTTTTTACTTCTTAATTTTAACTAATTCATCAGCGACTTTGTAAATATCGCCGGCGCCCTGGGTCAGGATGAGTGAGTTGGCGGCGGCTAGCTTCTGGAGCTTCGCTACTGCCCCATCGAAATCAGCCGCCAGCTCTACATCGACTCCATTAGCCGCTAGCTTCTCAGCCAGAACATCGGAGGATATCTCCGGATCCGGTAGTTCGCGAGCGGCGTAGATCGGCAAAAGAACGACCTTATCGGCATCGCTGAAGCTCTCGGCAAAGTCTGGCAGAAGCTTCTTGGTGCGGCTGTAGAGATGTGGCTGGAAAGCAACGATGAGCGAGCGATCCGGGAAACGCTGGCGAAACCCAGCGAGGGTGGTCTTGATCTCGGTCGGGTGGTGACCGTAATCATCATAAAGGAGTGCGCCGCTCTCTAGATCACCCTTCTTCTGCGCCCGGCGCCAGGTGCCGGCAAAGGCGCGTACTGTTTCGACTGCTTCACCCTCCCCCACATCCA
>JBBDUH010000073.1:0-5245 GCA_040904005.1 Minisyncoccota bacterium | reverse complement strand
CAGGTGCCGGCAAAGGCGCGTACTGTTTCGACTGCTTCACCCTCCCCCACATCCAGCTTGCCCGCAGCTGCTGCGGCTGCCTTGGCGTTCTGCTTGTTGTGCTCGCCTGGAACCATGAGATCACCAGTGAGATCAACATTAGTGTAATCAACTACCGTCGCCACACTGCCAGAGATTGCGGGCTTAACCCGCGGATCCTCCGGATCGCAAACAATGAATCCAGCCTCAGGGACCTTGGCAGCCAGCTCAGCAAAGGCAGACTGAATATCGGCCAAATCCTTGAAGTAGTCGAGGTGATCGGCATCGATATTCGTAATTATTAAAATGTCTGGATTCAGCTGGAGAAAACTACGCCGGTACTCACAGGCCTCAACCACCAGGATATCGCTACCACCAGAGATAAAGTTGCTATTCTGCTTGTGCAGGAGACTACCCACAATCACGGTCGGACTTTTCTCGGCAGACACAAGAATCTCTGAAAGCATCGCGGTCGTCGTCGTCTTACCATGCGTGCCAGAGACGGCAATGGTGTACATATCCTGCGACAGTAAGCCGAGCATCTGCGGATACGTTAGTACCGGAATACCAAGCTGCTTGGCCGCAATCAGCTCCGGATTATCGGCCGGTACCGCGATGGTGTGGACCACAAGATCAACATCATCACTCATATGCTCTTTATCATGACCGATAAAAATCTCAGCTCCTGCTGCCACTAACCCCTCGGTGACTGGTGAGCTGGAAGTATCGGAACCGCTGACCTCTGCACCACGATGCAGAAGTAGTCGTGCAATAGCCGAGACACCAATCCCGCCAATGCCAACGCAGTGAACTCTTTTAATATTTTCTAAGTTTATTTTAGTCGACATAGTGTAAATACCTCTCTATGATAGTCGATTCATCAAGATCTGTTCTGTTTAAATCTTTAGACTGCTGCCTCATTTTTTCTATTAAGTCTTGTGGCTCCAGCCAAACGATTTCGCTTATACTTTCCGGGTCATTCTTATCTCTGTTTGCTGAATTAAATTCTGTGCAGTCGACATGGAAATAAAGAGTTGTTTTTTCAATACTGACCTTATCCTTATTTGGAAAATAAGACTGAATAGCCCCAAGATAATGACTTAGCTCTCCTACTGCCCCAAACTCTTCTTTGAGTCCGCGCTTGATTGTATCGGAAAAAGACTCTCCTTCATCCATTGTCTCGCGCATCAAGATATACAAATCATTAACCCCCAACTCCTTCAGAACAGAAGTATTTCTGGAAAAATAATGACAACAAATTTCACCTTTTCCATTAGATAAAACAGCTCCTACAGAGACATGGAATGGGTTAGCTGTCGTTCCTTTATACATGCATTAGCGTTTAAGTTTATCTACCGCGGCCAGGAAGGCCTCTTCGCGCTCGTACTCATTAGCAAACTGACCAAAGGAGGCAAAGGCCGGTGAGAAGAGAATGGTATCGCCCGGGGACGACATCTCCAGGGTTAGCTCAAGCGCTGCCTCGACAGTCTCAGCTTCATCGATACTCAGATCATCGTCGTCGTAAAGCTTGAAGCGAATCTGATCCGTGCCGGTGCCGGGAAGCAGTACGACATTCTCGACCTGACGCTTTATCACTCGCTCCAGCTCTGTCGTATCAAGTCGCTTGTCGCTGCCGCCTATAATAAGCGTCAGCTTACTGCCGCGCTCAAGTTTCTCACTTAACGCCCTGATACCAGCCACGGTTGCTTCCGGCGTGGTGGCATTATTGTCATTATATATTTTACGATCGCGAATTTTGCGCAGATACTGAAGGCGGCCGGAAATGGGCTTAAAGT
Organism: Minisyncoccota bacterium; assembly: GCA_040904005.1. GTDB lineage: Bacteria > Patescibacteriota > Minisyncoccia > Phycocordibacterales > SW-6-46-9 > JBBDUH01. The sequence goes on along the minus strand of JBBDUH010000073.1, from coordinate 3,431 downwards.
TGGCCACAACCTGCTTACTTACACTCGATGGCACCCCGATAAGCTGCGCCAGCTGGACAGCCATGGCAACATTTTGCCGATTGTGCTCACCCGGCAGACTAACCTTGTAATCATTGAGCAGAATACTTGGCTTGGCCACAGCAGCCTTACCCTTAATCTTTGTCGACATCTTTCCGCCGTAGTACTTCTGCACCGCCTTGAAACTGTTTTCAGACAGAACCAAAAAGTCGTCCTGCTTCTGATAGAGAAAAATATACGCCTTGTCGCGGAAGTAGTCACGCACATTCTTGTAGTAATCCTGGTGATCGGCCATCAGATTGGTAAAGACGGCATACTCTGGGCTGATACGCGACTCGCCGAAGCCCTGCAGCTGCCAGGAATCAAGCTCAAGCACAACGTAGTCGCCGCTCTTTACCTCTTTGAGAAGTGGGAGCGTGGCCACTCCTTTCACATTGCCGCCGAGGTAAACCCTTTTCTTGTTTGCTTTTAGTAGTTCGTAGAGAAGATGCGTCACGGTAGACTTACCGCGCGTGCCGGTAACACCAATGATCTTTGCATCCTTCGGCGCCAGCTTAGAGAAGAGGCTGGCATCCATCTCGACCGGTGTACCTCCCTCCCTTGCCCGCTCGAGATACTTAGAACCTTTCGGCACGCTCGCCGCCTTGATGATCATGTCTCGCCCCTTGAACTCACTGAAGCGATGGCGCCCAAGCACGTACTTAATATTTTTATAACCTTTGAGCTGCTTGAGTGAGTCAGTCAGCTCACTTTTATCCTTCAGATCGGTGATGATGAGCTCTGCGCCACAGTCTGCAAGAAACTTTGCTACATTCACCCCCCGACCCAAAAGGCCCAATCCCATCATGGTGATCTTCTTGCCTTTAAAGTTATCGATGTATTCTGACTTTTTCATAAAATATAAGAAATAAGGCCAATTTCATAGCCTTTTTTAGCATTATAGCACAAAATACCTAATATGTAACATGTAGCCCTCCACTTACCAAAGATGTGGACATCGGATGTCCACATATGTCGTGCAGAGGAGCAAATCTAGACCATAATTCTGGGCAGCCGGGCCGGAATCTGCGTGGTAATGCGGTAATGAACAGCGTCAATTGTCTTAGTAATGGCCTCAGCCGAGTTAGGAGCATGACGGTCCGCCGAGATAATCTCGACCAGGTCTCCGCGCGCCGGCCGCACCGAACAGTCCGTAACATCAATGGTAGTAGCATTCATACTGACCTTACCAACGATCGGACAGACATCCGTGCCGATCCGAACAACACCGAGGTTGGAAAGACGACGGTCAACACCTTCATAGTAGCCAGCCGGTATGGTGGCAATCAGCCGATCCTCCTGCGGTGAGTATGTGCGACTGTAACCAACAAACTCTCCGGCCAATACTTTACGGATGGAGGCGATGGTACTCATCAAGGACAGTACCGGCTCGGTATAAAACTCATCGGTAAAGTTAGCCAGCCCGTATAGACCAATCCCAACTCTTTCAGTATTTGCCTCGATATGAGCCCGCAGTGAGTGGCTGGAAGTTGAGGCTAGATGGGTAGTTTTGCAGGATGGGAACAAGGAGGTGACCAGCTCTGCAGACTGATTAAAGAGCCGAATCTGCTCCTTTGTGAAGTCATTTACCCCGCTGGTGAAGTTGTCGCAGATATGTGAAAAGACACCAGTGATGACCGTATGGCGAGCAGATTGTAGGACCGCAATAGCTTCCTTGAGATCGCTAGGGATAACACCGTAGCGATGCATGCCCGTATCGAGCTTGAGATGAATCGGCTGCGTTTTAGTCAGCACAGCCTCGGTATCTTTAAGGTGATCCATATCAACCGCAGTAAAGGTGATGTCGGGCTGCTGGTTGTCGGCAATTACTCTCGGCGAAACATAGCCAATCACCAGAAGTGGCTTGGTGATGCCGGCTACCCGAAGCTCTACCGCCTGCTCGTAAGTTGCTGTAATAAAAAAAGGCACCTCGGTATGCTCAGATAAAAATCTAACTACCTGACAAGCATCATGGCCATATGCGTTGGATTTAATAACTGGAGCAATATCAAGACCGCTCTCTGCAAAAAAGTTATAGTTACGCAGAAGAACGCGCTTATGTATTTGAACAAAAGTATGTGGTTTGTGTGTAGTGTTTGATTTCGAAGACATTTATAGTTCAGAGTACAGAAAATAAAACAACTCTACAACTCAGCAATAAGAAGCGTGTTGGTGCCGAGCTTTTCGGCGCTGGAAGTCACACCGGCGGCAACAACCACCATATCCCCTTTTCAGTGATCCCGAGGGGGGAATTGGTGTCAGCTCTCATCAATATTTTCTTCGCATTTCATGCTTAAAAATATTGTGAGGACCTGCGTAAGTGCTGGTCATCTCTTAATGACAGAGCAGTGCCCGGACTCGTGCGTCGTACTCGCTTCGCTGCGTGCGACATCACTCCGTCTTTCAAATCCCAACAAACCTGCATAAATGCAGGTTTTCCTCTAGCCTCTCTCGCGAAGCTCGTGAGCCCGAGGGGGGAATTGAACCCCCGGCCTTTCCCTTACCACGGGAATGCTCTACCCCTGAGCTACTCGGGCAACTTCGTTACACTAGTGCAGAATATACCACAATTAAAGTTTCTGTTGTACCTTGCGAAGACTTATCAGTACTAGAGAAAGTCAAATATTAGCTACTCAGGCAATGATGGATCACTCAAAGCTTCACACACAATATCACGAAGTTTTATGTTGTTGAAATGTACTGTTAAGACACCGTGTTGAATCTTTTTATTATAGCTGCCAAGACCACGAGATGGGGTAATTATAACTTTATAAAATTGATCGGGTGACACATCAAGGTATTCAACCCAAAACTTAAGTGCGTCCGATTTCTTCATGTCACTAAAAATCTGTAACCCAAATTGAAGTTTTCTCTCATCAATATTGTAAATCTTTTTTAGAAAATGCATAAAACTTTTGATCAACTCAGGATCAGTATTACCAAGTCGAACTGCATGTTTGCTACTTTTAGTGCCCTCACCCCAGTACAGGCCTAACCCTAAGCCATACAAAAACGCATCCTCTTTGCTTTTCACAACAGGTTTACTAAATGGATCGCCATTAGGATTATTTTTTACGTAGATTGCCTCTGATATAGACCGCTTTTGAATTCCATGTTTTTCTAACCAATAGTTAACCTTACTAACAGAACAGCGAAACTCTTTTGCTATTTCTTTGCTTGATAATTTTTCTTTTTGATATAAATTCTCAAGTTTTCCTTTATCTAACATTACTTACCAGTATAGACAAAGCTCGTTTATAAGTAAAGCACTATTTATTTAAGACATAGCTCAACACATTACTTCTAAAATATTTGCAACCTCTAAACATACTCAAACTCGCGGAAGACCTGGCGGTAGTTGTTGATGGTCTGCT
>JBBDUH010000072.1:0-16478 GCA_040904005.1 Minisyncoccota bacterium | reverse complement strand
CACCTCCACCTCCACCAATACCTGAGTTACCTCCTCCTCCACCGCCACCGATCAAGAGGTATTCGATTTGACCGCCGGAGGAGACACTGAAAGTACCGCTCGAATAAAATACATGCACTCGATATCTAGTCCCATTGACAGTTGTATCGTACACACTGCTGCCACCGGTAGCAACAACTTGCTGATAGCTTGGTTCTGGAACATCCTTGTCTATCACCACCTCGGCACAAACACTGGCAGACCCACGATCATCAAGCTCGAAGGTGTAGTCGCAGTCGCCACTACATGAATTAACCGCTACAGAGTTGTCCCCGGCGCACTGAATTGTACTGGCACCGTCAGCGAACTCATCCTCCTCACGATTGTCCCATTTAAGAGCACATTCCAGAGCAGTGTCAGCAGCATAGAATGCTCGTGACGAAGCTTCGGAAGATGAGACCAGTAATGACTGCCGCTGGTATATACCAACAATACTGGCTCCAATAGTGATAACAGCCGCTACTGTAATAACCGCATACAGGATAGCCATCCCTCTTTGGTCTCCCCGTTTTATTTGTAGTAAAAAATTTTTCATAGAAAATTATCGCCACCAGCCACTTAGAGATTCTCGGACGATAATGGTGGAGGTCTCCCCGCCGCTACGCTGCCAGGAAACAGTAATGGTAATGAGCGCTTCATCGTCGACACCGTTAGACCCATGATCAACTGTCTGGATCTCCACCGTTCGCCTATACCGACTATCCTTCCAGTTAACTCCGGAACCGTAGCTGTACATTTTCGTGGCTGTATTGTACTTCAGGATATCGCAGTCTCCTGAGCAGGCATTGATACTCTCTGTCCCGATGCGAGCATCGACAGTACAGCCATTAGTGCTCTGACAGACAGAAACATCTGTACTGTTGATCCAGTCATCGAAGGCATGGGAACCAATGTCTTCCAACCAGTATGTATCACGATCAGCCCGGATGAACTCGATTGCTTCTGTAGCTAAGTATGTGGCCGTAATACGCTCCTGCTGCTGCTGGCTGGCAGTAGTGCCTTGATAAATAAGATTCATAACACCCGAGACCACAACAAGCAGAATCGTGATGGCAACGACTGTTTCAATGAGTGAAAAGCCTGATTGGTCGGTATGAAGTTGTGCATTCTGGCTAATCATAATTACGGATTAAAAAGTAGACGCTGAGTTACTGTGGTTTGTAGGCTGAAGGTTTCAAGCAGGTCTCCTGCACCTGCCTCAGCCTCAATCAGAATCATTACCCGCGACTGCTCATTATCACCGGTACGAGTACCGACAGTGTAGAAAGTTAGATTCGTAACATTGATATCTGGCGATGTCATCGGAACAGTATTGCCGTCAGTAGATATAGTGCGTTGGATCTGACCATTGCCATCAAGCGTAGTTCCAAGCTCGTAAGTAACCCTTGGATTCGAACCAACATCATTGTCTACTTCTGAACTAGTGAAGCTAAATCGATCGGCCCCAGCTGGACAGTCCCCCATACCGGCACAGTTGAAGGCATAGCCGGTACGGATTCGTCGTATCATATCATCAACAACAAAGTTAAGATTATCAACCGCATCCGCCTGCGCTCGCGCCTGCTTACTGCTATCAAGAACAGAGAGAAGACCTACCATGACCATGGTCACAGCTACAGCAAAAATACTCATGGAGACAATAACCTCAACAAGGGTGAAACCGGTTGTTTTGTTTGGTAATTTACTCAACATAAATGTAGCCAGTTAAATTTACCACGACGGTACGCTTTCTTCCTTCATCATTTTCAAGCACGACAGCGATGTTGTTGGTGTCGATCTGATTATTTCCGTTAGCAGTGAAGAAACGAGCATCAGGATTTGGCCGTGTAAAAACAACAATCCCGGATCCTTCATCATCGCAACTGGCACTTTCTATGTCGCTGTCGAAGGTGCAAAATTCTGCCAGATGTATATGGCTTGGCAGCTGATACTCGTTAATAACCTCTTCCTGATTAGGATCCCCACCGGCAGAGCCAGTACTGTAGCGAACTAAGCGAAATGCGCCAGGAAGCGAGTCGAGATTAAAGTAGACGCCGTAAGAAAAATCATAGACATCATCGCCGATGTCGCTTCCTTGAGAGCTGATACCGTAGCTTTGTGCTTGTCGAATTGTCAACGCCACTTCGTGGGCTACATTATCCAGACTTACCGAGCGAGCAAAATCATCGCGCTCATTGATGGCAATTGTCATGAAAATTAGAACAACACTAATAGCTACCAGCATCTCCATCAGCAAAAAACCCTGGCCAGGCAGGTGGCTGGACTTTTCATCTAATGTTTTTTTAAAGGGTGAAAAGAGCTTCAAAATAGGGTCACATTACCAAAAAAAGCGATGAGGAAGCCGAGGATCAGGAACGGCCCAAATGGTACTGCTGACTTTAGAGTCAAACGATCTTGCTCCTCTGGCTGTGTACTTATTATACGTCCATCTCCAGACTTTGAAGAAGAGACTTTCCACATCTTTTGATAAGCCAGAAGACCCAAGCTAACCACTGCCCCGATCCAGAAGGCATAGAAAACCGCGGAGAAACCGAGGCTAACACCAAGCAGCCAACCAATACCAAGAGTAAGCTCAACATCGCCAAAACCCATCGCCCGACCGCGGGAACCAAGCCAGAGAAGTAGAAATGGTAAGGCCAGGATCGGCCCGGCGGCTAACTGCCACCAGGTTGGCAGCGTAAACAAGCTACCGCCAAAAAGAAGGCTGTAGTCAGCCGATAAAAAGAGAGCAGCGAAAGCGACTAAATTAAAGCTCCATACAGCCAGGTCAGGAATGAGCATTCTACGCCCGTCGTAAACGTAGATAAATAAGAGTAGTAGGGAGATCAGAAAGGCTACTACTCCACCCACGGTGAAGCCAAAGGTGAGGAAGGACAGGGTAGTTAAGCCCGCGGCGGCCAGCTCAACTAGCGGGTACTGCAGGCTGATTGATTGGCTACACTTATGACACCGACCACGTAAAATAAGGAAGCTCAGAAGCGGAACAAGCTCCCACCAAGAGAGAAGATGGGAGCAGTAGGGACACTTTGACCGGCCGGTCTTCCAGCTCTGGGCGGTCTCGACTCGCCAAGCGAGGGCATTCAGGCCGCTACCGAGAATAGCACCAAAAATAAAGAGAAAAATAAGAGTTAGCGGATTCATACTTATCATTGTACCACCCGAACACCCGCCAAACACAGTAAAACCCCGCTAGAGCGGGGTTTTATATGCAACTTTGCACAACTGTGAGCTAATTCTGGATTGAGTAGTTACCCTCATCAATATCATTGTTGTCGGCATCAACTACATCCTCAGCATCTGTACAGTCAGCATCATTGTCTGGAGTATTATCGCTTTCTAGCGAAGCGGCTAGACAGTAACTATTGATTGAATCAGAGTGGTATCCGTAGGATGTTCCGTTAGGATCACTCGGAATCTGTGACATAAAGCCACTAAGTGATGTATCTGCACCAAGATCACAATCAGCAGCTGCAATCGTTAGATCGTCTTCACCACCAACTGAGGCAGTTTCCTGCGGATACTGACCACACTCAGCATAAAGCTGTTCGAGTGCGAGCTGAATCTGGTTGAGGTCGGTCTGGCGACGGGCATCGCGAGCGCCCTCACGCGCACCGTTCAAGGAAGCCAGGACAACACTGGAGAGAATTCCAATGATGGCAATAACCACCAAAAGCTCAATCAAGGTGAATCCGGGCGTCTTTTTGAGTTTATATAAGTAAGACACGATAGAAATCTTTAAGTAATAATCATTGTATATGTACTTCCCTTGCTCGAGCAAAAGTACTACATTGCTTATTATAGCGTGTTAAGGCTGGGGGCAAGCTGTGTATGTGGATAACTGACGTTCGCCATCTCTCCAGGCCGTTTGCACAAATAAACTGCCAGCGTCAGTTTTTATCCGCTCAGGCGCTCAGTCCGACAAAGTCGGACACCCTGCTGAGCGCCTTGCGCGAGGCAACGGACTGGAGGATGGCTCACTTAAATAGCGGCTGCAATAAATTGCAGCCTTAGATAAAACACAGCTCCTGTGCAAGACTTACAAAAAAGCTGGTTCGCTCAAAGGTTGCACTGCTGCCTGTATAGCAGCAGTTGAAGGAGGTGTCTCACTCTAAGAGAAACCCCTATGTCTACTATCAGACATAGGGGTTTTAAAACCTACAATTTTAATTGTGGGCGCCCTTTAAGTGAACCCCGTCATTTTGCTTACCTCTCGGAGGAGAATTTGCATGGTTTCTGCACCTACCAGGTGCAGAAAAATTCTCCGAGAGTGAGTGCAATGTGCCGCGGGGCGCATTGACACGTGTATAGCAAAATGAGCGGGGTGAGCGACCTTTAGATTCCGGCGGATAAGTTGTAAATCGGCATAAGTACTGATGCAAGAAGACCACCGACACCAACACCAAGCATAAGAATCATCGCTGGTTCGATCAGCTCTACAAGAGCATCAACGGCATTCTCAACCTCACGGCGATAGAAGGCAGACAGGGTTTCCAGAATACTTCCCAGCTCTCCGGTCTCTTCCCCAATCTGAATCATCTGCACCATAATGCTAGGAATTTCTTCGTACTGACCCAGAGACTCCGCCACAGTCCTCCCGCCCTTAATGTCTTCAACCGCACTGAGCAGCAAGCCGCTGTAAATCTTGTTATCAATAACGCTAGCCGTAATTTCAATGGCACGCGTCATCGGGATACCACTCCTAAGCATGGTATGCATGTTGTCTGATAGTCGTGAAAGGTAAAGCTTCTGATAAAGATTGCCTAGATACGGAAGACCAAGCTTAGCCTCCGCCAGCACTCGCTCTCCCTCATCAGTACGCTGGGTATACCACCAAACACCATAACCAATTGCCACTACTATAATCAATAGGAACCAGCCGTAATTAACTAAGAAATCAGACAGACCAATAACAATCTGGGTGTAAATCGGCGGTTCTTGGCCAGACTTCTTGATAATCTCAGTAATGTTTGGAATCACGGTCGTCAGCATCAGTGCCATCACAGCCGCAAACGTAAAGACAACAAAGGCTGGGTAAATAAGCGCACTCTTCACACTGGAAGTAAGCTCATAATTACGGTCGAGATAATCAGCTAGATACTCAAAGGTATCAGGAAGATTACCAGACTCTTCGCCCGCGGATACCATGTTTACATAAAAATCAGAGAATATATCTGTATGACGAGCAAAAGCTTTTGAAATTGAGCTTCCTTCCTTTAGCTCGCTAACCATATCCAGCATAGCGTCAGCTAATTTAGGGTTATCAGTTGCACTTCCTAGTAAATTAAAAATCTTTAAGGCTGATACATCGGCCTTAAATAAAGTGGCAAACTGACGGGAAAGGATTACCACCTCCTTGTTACTAACTCGCTCAAACCAGGTAATACGACGTTGCCAGATTGGGACAGAGTCCTCTTCGGCATTAATCGAGATTATAGTAAAACCACGGCGCTGCAAACTAGAAATAGCTGCATCACGATTGTAAGAATCGATGACTCCGGTCTCTTCACTCCCTTTTTTATCAATTACTGTGTAGGTAAATCGCATATTTTTTTGGATAGTTTCTAGAGTAGTTGCTCAAGTTCGCGTGGACTACGCGAGAAGCGACGCGCATCATTAACCTCAATTTCATTATTGTGCACTAATTGTGCCAGAGACTGATCAAGTGTGCTCATGCCTTCATCGCCGCTTGTTTGTATTACATTATCAATCTCATGCGTACGACCATCGCGAATCAGATTAGCAATGGCTTTATTATTAACTAAAAGCTCATAAGCAGGTATCACTCCACCAGAAATGCGTGGTACTAAACGCTGCGAGAGAATGCCGGATAGACTGGCCGCCAACTGTGATTGTACCTGCCTCTGCTGTTCAGATGGGAAGGAATCAATAATTCGGTTGACTGTCTGGGCGGCACTGTTGGTATGTAGAGTCGAGAACACAAGATGACCGGTCTCAGCAGCAGTTACAGCCGTCTCAATCGTCTCCCGACCACGCATCTCACCCAGGAGTACGACATCAACATCCTGCCGAAAAACAGACCGTAGTGCTGTCCTGAAGTCAGGAGTATCAATCCGCACTTCCCGCTGATCAATAATTGACTTTTTTTGTGTGTACAAATACTCAAGCGGATCCTCAATAGTGATAATGTGCCGCGAGTGGCGTTCATTAATGATGTTAATTAGCGAAGCCAGAGTGGTTGACTTCCCCATACCAACTGGACCAACAACCAGGAAGAAGCCCTGCTCAAGATCGGCAAAGTACTCTAACTTCTGCGGTAGATTCAGATCTTCCAGAGTTGGAATATCCGAGGCAATCAACCGCATCGCAATGACCGGAACCCCCTGAGCATAAAAAGAGTTGCAGCGAAACCGAGCGATATCTTTGTATGAAAATGAAAAGTCGAGACTGCGCTGCTGATGGAAGCGACTGAGCTCGCTTTCTGTCAGTAGCTCCGAGAGAATGTTCTTTAGATCATCAGCCGATAGCTGTGAGTAATCACTAAGTGTTAGTAAGCGGCCAGCCACTCGCAGAATCGGCTTGCGGCCGGTAGACAGGTGAAGGTCGGAGGCTTCATGATCAACTGCTGCCTTTACTAAGGTTTGTACCGTTTCTTTATTTGCTGCCATATCTATGAATAATTATAACACCAAAACTTAATTGCTCTATTTTGCTAAAGCTTGTTTACCTCCTCGAAAGGAATCTTGCCATCGAATGCCTTCTTCAGAGCATCCTGGCGCATATTGATCATACCGTTATCCAAGGCGGCTGCCTGAATCTCATTCTCATCAGCACCATTAAGAATCACATCCTCGATACGTTCATTAATCTTAAGCACCTCAAAAACGGCCGTGCGACCGGACAAACCGGTTGGGCAGTCGTCGGTCTCTTTTGGTTCGTAGACAAACTCAGGAACATCAAATTTAGCACGGGTTTTCTCGGGCAGACCCTCCAGCTCCTTCTCAATAATCATGGCAATACTGCCTTTGACAGGTACCTTTTCTCCCATCCCTGGTTTGCAGAGAGTACGACTCAAACGCTGAGCGATGGCCAAAATAAGAGTTGGCGCGATCAGATACGGGTCGATTCCCATGTCAATCAGACGTGGAATTACTCCCATAGCGTCATTGGTGTGAATGGTTGAGAAGACAAGGTGCCCGGTCAGTGCCGCTCGTACAGCTAGATTGGCCGTTTCTTCATCACGAATCTCACCGACCATGATAATGTCCGGGTCCTGGCGTAGAGTTGTACGCAGACCATTGGCGAATGTATAGCCGATCTCGGGCCTAACCTGAGATTGATTTATCCCTTCTAGGTTGTACTCTACAGGATCCTCAAGTGAGAGTACGTTCTTGCTCCCTGTATCAAGCTCCTTAAGCATCGAGTAAAGTGTCGTCGTCTTCCCGGAACCGGTTGGACCGGAGATAAGAATCATTCCGTACGGTCGATTAATGGCATTACGAATGATCTCTTGATTTTCTTCAGTCAGACCAATCTGACTCAAACCAATAACCCCCTTCTCCGGATCCAGAATACGCATCACGATCTTTTCGCCGTAGTAGGTCGGAAAGGTAGAGACACGAAAATCAATCTTACGCTCATTAATATGGGCTGAAAAACGACCGTCCTGTGGCTTGCGTTTTTCATCAAGCTTCATCCGTGAAAGAATCTTGATACGCGCTACTACTGCCGCAATCACTCCTTTCGGCAGAACTAGACTGGTATGAAGCTGACCATCAACACGAAACCGAACACGAACGTGATTATCCATTGGCTCGATGTGAACATCGGAAGCACCGCCCTCAGTAGCATAGCGCAGCACAGTAGCCACAATCTTCGTTACTGGTGCATCCTCAACAATCTCCTTGGCATTATCAGAGTCATTATCATCCTTAGACATGCGCCGCATCTCCTCAGACAGCTTCTCTTCCTCTTGAGTTAACTCGGTCTCAAGCGCACTGATTGCCTGCTTTACTTCTCCAGAAAGACTTCCATCGGCAGACTTTATTTCGTTAAACTGTGCCTCCGAGATAGCCTGCATACGAAACGGCATATCGTGTTTGGAGGCAATGAACTGCACTGCATCGCGAGCGGTAATATCTCCAGGATCAACAAAACCCACCTCAAGCACGCCATCCTTCACCTCCAGCGGTAAAATCCGGTAGTGCTCAATCGCATCCTGTGGAATCATGCCCATCACCTGCGGATCAATCGACTCATTACTGAGGTCGCGAGCCGGAATATCATACTCATCAGCCTTGGCTTTTAAAATATCCTCATCGGTAATCCCACGTTCTACCAAAACATCATGCACCGAGGATTCGTCGGCTTGTGCCTGCTGACGAATCTTATCGATATCATCAGCAGCGATGGTCCCGTTGTTGGCAAGAATTTGCAGTATTTCCATATAAAAAGGACATCTTAATTACCAGTCGTCTCCAATTCATCTGAGCTGGTTGCTGCCGTCGTGGTTGCTTCGGCTGTAGTTTCAGAATCTTCTGAACTTGTGGCTGTGTTGTCGGTGGTATTCGTTTCAGCAGCTCCATCCGTCGACTGCGGTATAGCTGGATTAGCTCTCGGTATAATACTAGCGCCACTTGGTACATAAGTTGACGGTATAAACGGATTATCACGACCAATTGGATGCGGATTGATGGTGATACTAAAATCCTTTAAACTCAGAAAAGTCGGAGAATTAAAGAGATCATCACTAATACGAAGACGACGTAGATCATTAAGCTGTCTGACGATACTATCAGTATCAGGAATACTTATGTCGCCATCTTCTGAATCAACACTGTCTGTCGAACTGGTTGACTCCAGCGATAAATTTGTGTCCACAGAGTCACCGCTGAAGACAAAAAAATACAAAACCGCCAGCACCGCAACAATGCCAAGGCCGCCGATAATTAATTTAGTTGGGATTTTTTTGGTTTCACTCATAATTATTCTTTCTCAGGTAAACCATTTAATGAATAAATCTTGGCGGTGATTTGGTACCGATTCATCTCCCCACTCGGCACACTTGAAACTACTCCTCTTGGGACTGCTCCTCTTTGAGGTTCAGCCACCACTGATAATCTCACTATATCCAGCAGTCGTGCGGAGCGTTCAACATCACGGATCAAGTTCTTAACATCTTCATACGAACCAGTTGTGGAAAAGATGACTTGCGTTTCCTTGTATGCGCCAGATCCTCTTGCTTCATCCTCGTCAAGATTTATATACTGAGGCTCCTGAATTGTCAGTCCATGCTCCGTGGCTACCTGGTCAAGTTCAATCAAGAATCTAGCTGACTTAACCTCATCGGGAAGAATCTTGTAAAGAATATAGAAATCTGACTCTGATATTGAGTTGTAGCGGATAAGAAGTTCATCACGAATTTCCTGAATCTCCATCACACGCGAGAGTGCTGTGTCATACTCTTCTATACTGGCTCGCAAATCCTCTGCCTTATCGTAAGCAGGGTTTGTATACAATAAGAAAGAGATAACTGCTATCCCTACAAGAACGGTTGGAAAAATAAAGTTACGCATAATTATAGGGTATTTTCATAATCCATGTATTCTGGTGATAAAGAGAAACTAATTACAAACTCAACATTCCCTTGATCATTTAAGGAAAACCCGGAAAGTACTGGTTTCTGGATTGCCTCATTTTCTGAAAGAGCCTGCGACTGCAGGGCTACGGCGGCGTAGTCGCGAGCTACTCCAATTATCGATACATCTACGCGGGGAGTCATGTCTTCATCTCTCCTTTGGTTCTGGGCAACCGCCTCTGGACTCATTACTACGAGAGATGTCAACTGGACACTTTCTAGAGTAATGTCCTCAATAACCGCAAGCACCGGAGTAACTGCCGTGTGATTATTTAGAATTCTCTGCACAGAGTTAATACGTTCATCAACCTGGTGCAGTTCATCAATTATCTCTGAATCAAAAGCAGCCTGCACCTGAGTAAACTGCTGTTTCTTTTCAGATAAGTCTGACTGTAAATACTGTGTATAGAAAAAAACTCCGCCAGCGGCCAGAGCAGCGATGGCAACTATTACTATCGAGGCATTAAGTAGTAAACTACTAAAATTACGCCTACTAGGAGGAGCTGCGGGGCTGCTATACTGCGCGCCGCCTTTAGGAATGAATGATGAAGGTGGAAATTTTTTTGCCATAATATGTATTGAAAATTGGTGCTTACCTCTATCTGTAGTTTAGCATCTATTGCAAGCACAACCTTAAACGCCTGCTGTGGATTATTTTTCCTGCAGGCGGCGCAGGGCGGCACCGATAGAGACGGCAAATTCAGGACCAATTCGTTTTAAAGTGTCGGCAAGAAATTCCGGAGTCTCCAGCTTCGAAAATGGATCAGCCAAGCGAACATCAAAACCAAAGACATCATTGGCCACAGTGTCTATACCCGCCAAAACTGAGCCACCACCCGTCAAAACTGCTTCCTTAACAACGGCGGCATTATTCTTTTGGTAGTCGACCACTACATCATTAGTTTTGGAGAAAACGTAATCGAGCACACTACGAGCACTTTCACGCACTGCCTCAGCATCGTCCCCTTCCCCAACCAAGCCATGCTGACGCTTAACGCGTTCCGCCTCCTCAAAACTAATACTGAGTTTTGATGCCAGCGCTCGAGTAATGTCCTGGCCGCCTTGGTTAATGGCATGCGACCCGCGCACCACACCATGCTCAACGATATAAATCTTGCTCGATGAAATACCCAAATCCATAAGTAGTACCGGCTCAATACCACGATCGAGACTGGCACGAATACTGGAGAAAATCTCAATCTCAAAGAAGCCAATATCAAGATCAGTCATTGCCAAGGCTTCTTGGTAGCGATTGATGGCCTTTTTATGAATGGCGACGACCAGTGCCTGCTGGGGTGCATCCTCGCGATTTTCTCCGCCCGGCAGGATGTCCCAGTCCAGCAACACTTCTGAGGGCTGGACGGGAATATACTTTCGCGCTTCAAGGGGAATTATTTCGGCGAGCTTTTCTGGATCAGAAACCGGCGGGAGGTTAATGATGTTGATCAGGCTGGCCGAGACCGGAATGGAGACGCCGGCAATATTGGTGGTGACCTCGGCCTCCTCCAGAATATCTCCCAGAGCAGCGCCGAGTACTTCTGGATCCGGCTTCACTGCCGCACCAATTGGCTTGTCGTTATATGGGCCAAGAGATAGCTCACCGTAAGTTTCCAGGACAGGGACGTCGTGATTCTTGCTTATCTGCACCACCTTGACCGCTCCAGCAGAGAACTCGATTCCTAACACTCCGCGCGGATTGCTGTCGGAACCGCCAAATAGTGAGCCTGAAATGCGTGAAAAAATGTTCGCCATAAGTTTCTATATTATAGTATAGCACTACATGCGCTTTTCGTTTGTCCACAATCTAATCCGGAGAATACTCGACATCCTCTTCCCGCCTAAGAAGCGTATAAGGCAAATACGTAAAATAGAGGCCGACAATCTCGAACGTTTACCACCAAGTAGACAGCCAGAAAAAGTCTTTATTTCGGCGGTATGTGACTATCGCGCGCCGGCGGTGCGGCAAGTGGTAAAGGCCGCTAAGTATGACGGTAGCCGTGAGGCGGTTACCTTAATGAGTGAATGTATGCAGGAGGAACTGCTGGCGCTGTGCCAGGAAAACCGCATTTTTGCCGACAAAATTGTCATTACACCGGTGCCAATCTCAGATCATCGTCGGCGCGAACACGGCTTTAACCACAGCTGGCGGATTGCCCAAGAGATTGAAGCGCGCGATGAAAGCAACACATTTCAGGCCCGAAGGCTTCTGCGGAAAGTAAGGAAGACACCGGCACAGACCAGTCTGTCTAAAAAGAAGCGACTGAAGAACTTGGCAGGAAGCTTTACTGCTAAAGAAATTGACGATGAGCTCGTAATTGTTATCGATGATGTTACCACCACCGGTGCTACCTTGACTGAGGCCCGGCGGGCGATCAAGGAAGTCAGTGATGCAAAAGTACTTGCTCTTACCTTCGCGCATTGATTTATCTACAACATATTTTAATTATCGAAAATAATTGCCCACTTGAGTGTATAGACTGATTAGTAATTCGCGAGATATATGTCTGCTTTTAGAAAGCCGCCTGGCACCGCGTCCTCCGCGATACCAGGCTTATACCAAACATTTACTTCCTCTGATTACTTTCACGCATTAGAAAGACAGGGTAAAAAATGATAAGCTGTGTAGGTATGGAGAGGTGACAGAGTGGTCGATTGTGCGTCCCATTAAGGCACGTGTGTCATTACAAACAACGAGGGCTGAAATCAACTCTACGAAGCAAACTGCTTTGCTTTGTAGTGAGATTTCAGAATCGAAGTGTTATGCGAGTTTGCGAAGCAAGGCGAGCATCACGAGATGTGGTGACGCAAAATTCTCGTCAGAGAATTTATGTGTGACCGAATCCTGCTGAAATTACAACAAAATATGATTAGAGCGGAGAGGTGACAGAGTGGTCGATTGTGCGTCCCTGCTAAGGACGTGTGCCCTTACCGGCACCGAGGGTTCGAATCCCTCCCTCTCCGCCCTGCTCATATTTATAAAAAAACAGGGTTTGTTTGACTGTGTGCGTAACACCATAAAACTCTCCAACTAACATGGCTCACCTTGAAACACCACTAAAAGAAGTTTTTCGCCTACAGGCGAAACAGAAGCACGGGCTGGAAACTCTCGAGATAGAGACAGTGGGAGACCTGCTGTACCACTTCCCGCATCGCTACACGAGCGAGGGTGAGTATCGTCAGGTAGAAAATATCGAAGCCGGTGAAACAGTTGTCCTGCGTGGCACGTTGGAAAACCTGCAAACCAAGAAAAGCTACCGCAAGAAGATTCCGATGGCGACCGGCACATTCTCTGACAGTACCGGCAGTATTGCTGTCGCCTGGTTTCACCAGCCCTACATCGCCAAGATGATTACAGACGGCGAGGCGGTGGAGATCAGCGGCACCGTAAAGGAAGGCAAGCACGGGCCAGAGATTCTCAACCCGGAGTACCGCAAGATCTCTGTCGACGATGTGGATGGCCCACTCTTTACTGAAGGAGATACAAAGCCGGACAAGGATTTCCTAGTACCTTTCTACCGCGCCAGCCGGGGCGTCTCCTCACAGTGGCTACACCACAAGATCAAGACTCTCTTGGCCGACCAGGAGCTGCTGGCTCAGCTTGCCGACCCAATCCCATCTGATGTACGCGATGAGCTTAAACTGCCAGACATAAAGCGAGCGATGGTCTGGATCCACGCTCCACAGAAGAAGAGTCACGCCGAGGTGGCCGAGAAGAGATTCTCCTTTGAGGAAGTATTCGCTGTCCAGCTAGCCAAGAAGCAGCTCAGGCGCCAGCTTGAAAGACAGGAAAGCTTTGTGATTGCGCTTGATTTTTCCGACCTCGACGACTTCTTCTCTCGCTTTGACTTTGATCCAACCACGGCACAGAAACGTGCAATCAAAGAAATCCTCAGTGACCTTCGGAGCCCGCACGCTATGAGTCGCCTCCTTGAAGGAGATGTCGGCAGTGGCAAAACCTTTGTCGCTGCCGCTACTGCGTATGGGGTTGTAAATACCCCGCCAAAAGGGCGCGAGCATGGGGCGCTCCAGGTGGCCTACATGGCGCCAACCGAGATTCTGGCCCGCCAGCAGTTTGAGAGCTTTGTGGAGATGTTTGCCCACCTGCCGATCGAGATGGGCCTCATCACTGGATCCGGCTGTCGGAAGTTCCCGTCTAAGGTGGATGACACGCAGGCAACCAATATCTCGCGCAATCAACTACTGAAGTGGATTAAGGAGGGCGTTATATCTATGGTGGTTGGTACTCACTCGCTGATTCAGAAGGAGGTGCAGTTTCAGAATCTGGCCTATGTCATCATCGATGAGCAGCACCGCTTCGGCATCGGGCAACGGGCTGAACTGGTAAAGAAGGATGGTCCGCTCCCTCACCTCTTATCCATGACAGCCACCCCCATCCCGCGCACGCTGGCACTGACAGCCTATGGCGACCTGGATCTCTCTATCCTGGATGAGCGACCGCTAAACCGACAGAGTGCCGAAACCACAATCGTCTTGGAAAGTAATCGGCCAAATACATATAAAAAGGTGCGCGAGAAGCTCGCGGCTGGGCGGCAGGCGTATGTTATCTGCTCACAGATTGATAAGGCGGACGTGGATAACCCATACGCGCGTGATGCGATGTCGGTCGAGGAGATGACTGAGAGGATGCAAAAAGAGTTCCCCGACTTCACGGTCGAATCGCTGCACGGCCGGATGAATAATAAAGAGAAGGAAGAGATTATGAGTAGCTTCGACGCCGGCGAGATCGATATTCTTGTCTCTACCTCAGTCGTCGAAGTTGGAGTTAATGTTCCTAACGCCACCACAATTATCATTGAAAACGCAGAGAACTTCGGCCTGGCTCAGCTACACCAGCTCCGCGGCCGAGTCGAGCGCAGTGAGATGGCGGCGCACTGCTTCCTGTTTGCGCGCGTTATGGCCGAGCGCACCAAGAAGCGGCTGGAGGCGCTGGAGAATTCAAACGACGGTTTCGAGCTAGCTCAGGCCGATCTGGAGATTCGTGGCCCGGGAGCGCTGATTGGTGCCCGGCAGTCCGGGCTGGCCGACATTGCGATGGGTGCGCTGGAGAACATCGCGCTGGTTGAACGTGCTGGCTCCGCCGCTGATAACCTTATTGATACTGACCCGGAGCTTACAAACCACCCTGCTACCCTAAAACGCATTGAACCACTTAAGGATGCTGCTCACTTTGAATGAATGCCGGATAACTTGTATGTGCCATGGCACATACAAGTACCGTCGCATGAATTTATGCCTGAACGTCGTCATTGATATGACAAAATTCCTAGACCGAGTTAACTGTTCACAGCCTCCGACTCATTATTGTCCACCCGTCAGGATTCGAACCTGAAACCTGGTCTGTATAAGAAACCGGCTCTACCATTGAGCTACGGGTGGGTATACTAAATGTACTAGTCAACGCCCTCTAATTCAAGCGCAGTCGATGTACTGCTGCCTAATATGTCTCATTCCCATGTGTACAAAATAAGCAGTATCTTTATCATCAACGGAAACATTGCAAGTTCCATGAGAGTATCTTGATTTATATGTATGATCTGACCGATTTGATTTCTTTTCATATGGTTTTCGAAACTGACTGATCGGAAGACCTAACGTCTTTGACCAGTAAGAAACTTCCTTGCGAGGATCCATATCTTTGTAGATATGGATGGTGGCTTTTTTCTTATGTTTAGGAACATTCAACATATCTAACCACTCAATAAAAGCGATGAGTATTGCAGGGTCTGTGTTCGAAACAGAAATAGAATACCGCTGAGTCTTGGCGCCCTCTCCCCAGTAGAGGAAGAAACCAGCAATGAATTTTTCTCTATCACTAATAACCCCTATTCTTTCTTTGGCAATAGACAGAAATTCAGCAAATTCTGCTTCTCGTTTCTTACGCATTGTTTCTCGGAATTTCTCAATACGCCGCGGATTATCAGCTTGCAACTCTTTTATGCGTTGTTTTGAGAGTGGGTAATTCTGCAACCAACGACTTAGTGTACTCTTAGCAACATCTACCTCCTCTCTAATCTGAGAGTAGCTTTTACCCTGCTTTCGCAACTTGATTACCTTCTCTTTTAACTTAGGTTTTGCCATAAAAGAACCTCTGATACTTAATCTATTAAGCTTTTTTCACTGGTTCTATTATAGCACAGGGCAGCACTCACTAGTCTATACATTGAAAAAACCCGCGACTGGTTGTCGCGGGTTTTTGTTGGAATTTTTAATTTAAATCGGGGTTTTCTGACACCCACCGGAAGTAATCGGTAAGAGTGTCGAAGGCTTCTTCCTTGGATGCAAACGATACTACAAAGGCATTATCAATTGCCTCTTCTGGGCAATCGAGCTCCTTTGGAGCGAGAAGAATTGAAAAGTCGATCTCAAGCGGAGACTTAGCGGCCTGTAGCCAAAGCCTCTCTTTCTCATCAAGATCATTCTCTAGCGCATACAACTGCCAGAGAACTATCTCAACCGTCTCATCCTCGTAAAGGATAATGTTGCTAAATACCAAACTGATCTTTAGCAAATCTACCTCAAGAACGGAGAAGGTGGTCTTGTCAGGGTCCTTAAGATGAGAAAATTTTAAATTTTCAAGCTCCCTTCTGACTTTTGGTAAGGCAAGAAACTTCTTCTCCCACTCCTTCAGACGTTTCTGTTTTTCCGCCTCCGCTTTTTGTTTTTTCCTCCTTTTCTTCTCGCGAGTTTTCTGCTGAGATATTAGGCGGGCCCGCTTTAAAGCTGAGTCAAATGTTGTTGATCCCATAATAAGTCACCGATTTTTTGTTAAGGTTATCTTTTTCTATCTTTATAGTAGTATATTTAAATAAACATGTCAACAGTT
>JBBDUH010000071.1:0-2756 GCA_040904005.1 Minisyncoccota bacterium | reverse complement strand
CCATACAACTCAACACAAAACAATTTTACAATGAATGCAAAAATTAATACTGACAATGGTTTCAAGACACGGACAACAAGAACGTTAGCCTGTATCACGGGCTTTTCCAAAGTGGGTGTGCAGTCCTTTTTTGACAGTGAGTTAGGTAATCAAATTTGTACATCGTTTTGATGATTTAAATCAGGCTTTTGAAATATCCGGTTTTAAGGAAAGCGAGGGTAGCGAGGACTGATGCATTGCGCTACCGTAATCCCTCATTGATTTCATTCAGAATTTCGGTACCGGGACAAAGCTCTTTTTCCGTCAATTGGTTAAAAGCGGTATCGGAAGTACCCAGGGTCTGGTGAAGGTCACCGAATTCGGTGTTGATGTAAAGCAGGCCGGTTAGGATTTCATTTCTTACCCGGGCTTGCTGCATGGCATTGAAAGCGGACAAACGGTCCTCAGGGTTCCAATCCGGAGCCAGTTTGTGAAACTTCATCATCGTGCCGTCATGCATCTCCACTTCTACCTCCGTACCTTCCCGGTAGGCTGCAGTAATTTCCTTTTCTTCCGGAACAAAATCCAGGGTACCTGTGGCATGCATGTGTTCCCTGACATAGTCATAGGATTTCGTGGACCCCGGATTGTTGTTAAAGGTCACACAAGGCGACATCACATTGATAAAGGCCAATCCCCGGTGTTGGATGGCGGCTTTGATCAGGGGTACCAGCTGCTGCTTGTCCCCGCTGAAGCTTTGGGCCACAAATGTAGCGCCCAGTTCTACCGCCAGGCTGGCCAGATCTACGGGTTGAAAGGGATTGATGGAGCCGGATTTGCTGGTAGATCCCACATCCGCAGTAGCGGAGTCCTGTCCTTTGGTAAGGCCATAGCAGCCATTGTTCATCACGATGTACACCATGTTCAGGTTTCTACGGATGACATGTACAAACTGCCCCATGCCGATGGAAGCCGTATCTCCATCCCCGGACACCCCAAAATATACCATGTTTTTATTGGCCAGGTTGGCTCCTGTGGCCACGGAGGGCATTCTGCCATGCACCGAGTTGAAGCCATGTGAATTGCCCAGGAAGTAGGCGGGAGTTTTGGAGGAACAGCCTATGCCCGATATTTTGGCTACCAGGTGGGGTTCTATATTGAGTTCATAGCAGGCCTGTACGATGGTGGCACTGATGCTGTCATGACCGCAGCCTGCGCATAAGGTGGAAAGTGTTCCCTCATATTCTTTTAGGGTATAGCCCAGTTTATTTTTGGGCAGCTTTGGGTGTCTAAATAAGGGTTTCAGATAAGTCATGGGGAACGGTGTTTTTTTTCTTTAAATAATCGGAAATCCTGCGGGCAACGTGATCCGCTGTGATGGGCATACCATCATAATTGAGTACAGGCACCAATTTTTGGGGCTCGGTCTGCATTTCATTGATCATCAAGCTCCGCAGTTGGGCATCCCTGTTTTGTTCTATTACAAAAACCAGTCTGTGGGATTGAATAAATTCTTCCACTTCGGCCCCGAATGGGAAGGCCTTGATACGGATGGCGTCCAGGATCAGTTCCTCTCTTTCAAGGATTTCTTTGGCCTCTTCGGAAGAGTAGGTGGAGGTGCCATAAAACAACATTCCGATTTCGCTCTTGGGGTGCTCCTGGTATGGCTCCGCTTGTGGGACCAGCTTTTTGGCCGTTTGCCATTTTACCATCAGCCGTTCCATGTTCCGCTGATAGGCCCGGCTGTCTTCCGTATAAACGGCATATTCATCCCTGGAAGTACCTCTTGTGGTAAAAGCGCCCTTGGTGGGGTGGGTTCCCGGATAGGTGCGGTAGGGGATGCCGTCCCCATCTTTATCCAGGTAGCGGCCATATCGGCCCATATCCTCTAACTCTTCCTTTGACAATACTTTTCCACGGTTATATGCCCTTTTCTCATCCCATGAAAAGGGCTCACTCATGTGATCGTTCATTCCCAGGTCCAGATCGGTCATGATAATAATGGGAGTTTGCAACTGATCCGCCAGGTCAAAGCTTTCTGCCGTCATTTCGAAGCATTCTTTGGGAGTGGAGGGGAAAAGCAAAGGATGCCGGGTATCTCCATGGGAAGCATAAGCTGCCAAGGACACATCTGATTGCTGGGTTCTTGTGGGCATGCCTGTACTGGGGCCCGCCCGCTGTACATCGATCAGAACGGCAGGTACTTCTGAAAAGTAAGCCAGGCCTATAAATTCATTCATCAGGGAAACGCCGGGACCGCTGGTAGCCGTGAGGGCACGCGCACCATTCCAGTTGGCACCGATGACCATACCCATGGCGGCCAGTTCATCCTCTGCCTGTACCACCGCAAAATTTTTTGTTCCATTAATGCGGTCCACCCGGTATTTGGACGCATATTTCTCAAAGGCTTCCGCTACCGAAGTGGATGGGGTAATGGGGTACCAGGCCATAACGGTCGCCCCTCCATAAACAGCCCCTAATCCACAGGCCGTATTGCCATCCACCAGGATTTTGTCCTTCACGAAATCTCTTCTTTCCAGGTAAAAATCCAGTGGATATTCAAAATGTGCCCTGGCATAATCGATGCCTAGTTGTAAGGACTGCACGTTGGGAGCGATCAATTTTTCTTTTCCTGCAAACTGCTCCTTTAACAAGGTTTCCATTACTTCAAATTCTATCTGTAGCAGTACCGAAAGCGCCCCTACATAAATGATGTTTTTGAACAGTTGTCTTTGTCGGGGATTGGTGAAGTTTTCATTGGCCATTTCCATCATGGG
>JBBDUH010000070.1:0-16967 GCA_040904005.1 Minisyncoccota bacterium | reverse complement strand
TCAGAGCTTAAGTCACGATTTCTAAAACTAAACCTTCAACCCTTATTTAGACTCTCTGTATTTTATGCATTCCGCATGAGTATAGAGGGTTTTTTTATTATAATCTGCTGAATTCTATCTCTTGACAACTACATAATGAAATACTACAATATAGATATGTTAAACGATATAAAAGAGGGAAGTATTATACTTTTACGAGCGCTTATTAAGGGCGCCACCGGCTTTATTATTCTTCCACTCGGAATGCTTATAACCGCGGTCCAGCCCGAGTGGGAAAAGGCTAGCGTACCAGTAAAGATATTTACCGGTATTTTACTGGTACCGATGGCGGCATTGGTGCTCATGACGGCCCGTTGGTGGCAGGACTTTGATATTATTGATTAAAACTTACTCATCCAGGCTATCACCGCCGTGGAACTTACCGTGGATATCCTTGAGCTGCTTGTTGGTCACATGCGTATAGATCTGCGTTGCTGTGATGGATTTATGGCCCAGGAACTCTTGCAGGATACGGATGTCAACTCCTTTACTCAAGAGATCAGTAGCAAAGGAGTGGCGCAGGACGTGCGGAGTCGTGTTCTCTGGAAGCCCTGAGGCGACTGCATACTTCTTTACCATTCGCTCAATAGAGCGATCTGAGAGGCGACGGGGTGAGTCCTTGGGGCCGCGGTAGTTGATAAACAAAGGCTTAAGGTCATCACTGCGGCTTTCTAGATACCGCTTCAGCCATTTAAGAGCGCGAGAGGAAAAGTATACGGTGCGGGTACGATTGCCCTTACCGGTAATGCTCAGCTCCAGCTCATCCTGACCAAGAGAACCCTCGATCTGCTTGCGATCTAGAGCCGTCAGCTCGGATATACGCAGACCGGTCGAGAAGAAGCTCTCCAGGATGGCACGATCGCGCAATCCGCCTTTAGTGGATACATCCGGAGCCGTAAACATCCTCTTCAGCTGGTTAATGGTGAGATTTCTAACTTCATCACCACTATCATCCTTTGGCAAGGTGATTTTATCCGGGGGTAGGGAAGTGATGTCCCGAATCGCAAAGTAGCGCAGAAGGCTGCGCAGCCCGATCAAGTAGTACTGCTGGGTGCTACGTTTGAGATTACCGTCATTGCCAGCATGCCGAGCGAGAAAAATGCGATATTTCCAGATGTGATCCTCGGTGAGCTCATGCGGCTTTAAGTTTTCTAATTTATTATTCTTAAGCCAGTCTATGAACCGACCCAGGAAACGCGCGTAGTTTTCCTGAGTGGTAGCGGCTAGACCTTTCTCGACATCAATGTAATCGAGGAAGTCATAGAGGTGCTTGGAGATTGGTGTCTGGCTTTTATTCATACGTAGGATTTACTTAGATATATTATAGTAGCAATGTGGTAATGATGTAGATGTAGAATGTATAAAGATGAGAATATTTTTCCACTACCCCTTAACGTCTCTTAACTTAAATTATGCGACGTTTACTATATTTACATTCTACCATACAAATAGATCGTGCAACCCCTTCTACCTCCAGCACGGTTCTTTGCGTGATGGTGACAACAACAAAAATATATTTGTTGTTTTATTCTTTGTCTTCCCCAGCCGGTGCACGAAACGAGCTGGGTTTCGCTCGCCAATGTCGACTCGCTCAACCTCCTCCACTCGCAAATCCATTTTTACTGCCTTCGTGGCTCCCAAACCCCTCATCTGGCCCATCTGAGCATTTACAGGGCTAATACTGGTTCTTTATTGGTATATTGGTACCTTTTTAAATAAAACGTCGCTCTACGGGCAAATGAGAGCATTTCGCTAATATAGCGCTAACATAAGCCTTCTCTTGTATATTTACAGTAAAAACCCGGTAGATGAGCACAATCTACCGGGTTTATTGATTACATTGGTTAGAGATCACTTACTTCACGGTATTTGAAACTTTTTACCGCATCCATTCCAGGCTCAAAGTGTATTGTTGCCTTAAACTTTTTTCCTGATAGAGCTAAGGGGATCCACTCCTTGTCAGCTGACCACATATCTTCATATGGGATTTCTGATAAATGAAACCATCTTGGTTTCATTTCCTCAGTTTCTTGTGGTGTTCCTGTCCATTTTCTTATCAGAAAGACGTGTGAACGAAATACAAGATCATTATCTTCAAAAAAGTCAATAATGGCAACTTTCTCGAGATTCGCTTGATTTACACTGAGCTTTGCTTCTTCTAAAATTTCTCTTTTTGCAACATCCTCCATGGTCTCTTCTTTTTCTGGTTCTGGTTTTCCTCCAAAGCCATTCCACTTTCCTGCTCCAAATCCTCGCTGCTTCATTCCTAAGAGAACCTTGTCTTCCTTCAAAAGAAAGCAGATCGTTGATAATTTATTCTTCATCACTTCCTCCATTTTTAATTACTGTTATCTGTAAGTAAGAATAGCATATTGATAAACCCAAAAGATAATGAGTAAATCTTTTTAGTTAAGTATATCCTCCAGCCAACCAGCGACACTCCCTACTCCATACTGCTCAATATGCTCCCAGGCGACTGTGGCCGGGGTGATAATAAAAGTGTTCAAAGGCTTCTCTAGACGTTGGGTGTAGAGGTTCTCTCCCCTCTCTGCCACCTGCTCGGTGGTGCTGGCGAGTTCACTAGGATTTAGATGCTCGCGCACGCTGATACCGCTCACAGCCAGCAGAACAACGGCTGTGATGATGACTAGAGCTGCTTTTATAAAACCTAGTTGTTTATGCATTTATAAAATCATTAAGACCTACGGTAGATACGTCATTGAGTCGAGGTAGCTCTCCAGCGGAGCTACCGGCATCTGGGCAGCGGCACAGTTGGTGCGTGTCTTGACCTCACCGAGAGCCACTACACGCACATCCGGCTGTAGGTAGGTTGTGAGGTGCAGATGCGGGCCGGTCGAGTAGCCCGTGTTTCCAGAGTAGCCGATTCGTTCGCCCTGGGCAACGCGCTGTCCTGGCGAGCTAGCGATACGCGACAGGTGAGCATAAAGCGTCGAGAGGCCGTTGTTGTGGTCAACCAAGATCCACTTACCGTAGGAGTAGCAGCCGGCGTAGGCATCAGTGTTTCCACTTGCCCGCACGGTTCCAGCCGCTACCGAAGCAACCGGTGTCCCCACCGACACGCCAAAATCAGTACCATTATGGAATGGTCGACCATAAACCTGTGGGTTCTGCTTGGCAAACTCGGTACCACCAAACTGCTGAGTGATGATCACGGGTGAGACTGGCCACACAAACTGGCTGGCTCCTTCTGGCACTGCCGCGCCACTACTTTCAAGTTGAGCCTCAAACTCCCGCATCTGTGCCTCAAAGATTTCTCTCTGTACTTGCTTCTGGGTAATTAAGGCTTCGTACTGATTAGCCTGCAGGTTGGTTGCTTGTAAAAGCTCGGCCTTCTCCTCCTTTTGGCTAGCAATGATGGCTCGCTGATCCAGATACTGCTCCTGTAGTCCAGATAGCTCCTGCCGCTTCGTTTTAGCTTCAGCCTGCCGAATAATCAGCACCTCCCTGTCCTCCTCTAAACGGCGTAACTGATTGCGCATCTCTATTTGTAGTTGACCGAGCTGATCAACCTGCCCCCAAGCATCCGCTAGGCTATCCGCTGAAAGTAACGCCTCGACCAAGGTTTGATCGCCAGCCTGCTGGAGAATACGAATTGTCTGGGCAATAATCTTCTTCCCTGCCTGCATATCCTGCTCAATTTCAGTAATTGTCTCCACCAGTGTGGCGATGCGGCTTTGCGTGGATGAGATGGAACTTTGTGTCTGGTTTACTTGGGTAGATAGATTCTGTACTGAGCTGTCTAGTTGAGACACCGCCTCTCCCAACGTGGCGGCCTCATTATAGGTGTGTTCAAGGTCTCCGCTTAGCTCATTAATCTCGTCATCTAGCTCCTCAATCTGTTGGCTTGTTCGCTGAATTTCATCCTTAATATTATCTCTCGACTGCGCAGACACAGACAAACCACTGCCTACAAAAACAAGGAGACAGATGAAGATATAAGCTAAATACTGTTCTGCTCTAGGTTTCATTAGATAGTTTTTCAACTGCCACCTTTAAGCGACTCAAGGCTTCCTCCTTCCCTACTGCTGCCGCAATTTCAAAGGGTCCCGGCGACTGTTTCAGACCACTGATAGCAAAGCGAGTTGGCCACAGGACACTACCTCGCCCCACCTCACTAGCATAATCCCAGACTGCATCCCGTAAAGTTTTGGGAGTAAAGTCATCCGCCAGCAAGGCTTCCCAATGAGTTAAGACTTCGCGCAGGTAGTTGGCTGTGTCCTGCGGCTCATCCTCCTTCCAGACGATGTCGCTAGCGCTATAGTTTGGGGCTTCAAAGAGAAACTCAAGCTCACCGGCCGCGGCCATCTGCGTAATATCACTAAGTACCTCGGTTCGTTCTTTAAGAATTGGCAGTGCCTGGCGCAGGCGCTTGAGGTCAAACTGCGGCAGCTTCTTTATGTCGGCCGGGATTACTCCGCGCACATGATCATAAAAGGCTTCCTCATCCATATCTAAAATGTGTTGACGATTCACCCAGCGCAGCTTCTCGAGACTGAAGGTGGCCGGTCCTTTTTGCACGCGCTCAAGTGAGAAGGCTGTTAGCAGCTCCTCGGGCGTGAAGATCTCCTGTTCATCCTGCGGATGCCAGCCCAGGAGGGCTAGGTAGTTAACCATTCCTTCTGGTAGGACACCCAGATCCCTGAATTCAGACAAACTAGTCGCTCCATGGCGCTTGGATAGCTTCTTGCCGTCATCACCTAAAATAAGCGGAATATGGGCGTATACCGGCCGCTTTATCCCTAATGCCTCTATTAACAGTATTTGTCGCGGAGTATTCGCAATATGTTCCTCACCACGCAGAACGTGGGTAATGCCCATCTCATGGTCATCCACCACCACAGCCAGATGATAGAGTGGTTCATCCAGACTTTTAGCAATAACAAAGTCGCCCAGATCTGCGGTGTCAACAGAGACGGTGCCACGAATCTCATCGACAAACTCAATCGTTATATTAGGGTTCTTGAAACGAATCACTTCATCACGCCCGCCATCTGTTGCTGACTCATCAGAAAGATAGGCCGCCCCAGACTTAATCAGCTTCTCTAAGTAAGAGCGGTAAATATCTGTCCGCTCGCTCTGAAAGTACGGGCCATCATAGTCAATTCCGAGCCACTCGATGCCTTCCTTAATATTGTCGGCGTACTCGCGCTTGCTGCGCTCGACATCAGTATCCTCAAACCTGAGCACCATCCGTCCGCCGTGCTGCTTTGCAAACAACCAGTTAAACAAAGTAGAGCGAGCTGCGCCGACGTGGTAGTTGCCGGTTGGGCTCGGAGGGAAACGAGTAACAACTTCTTTTGTATTAGATTCAGACATAAAATATTAAGCGTGAGTGCGGGCTAGATAAATAATCTCGTCAGCAATAGTATCGGCTGCATCGAGTTGAGCAAACTTGGCCGCGGCAGTAGCCATCCTTTCATACACATCTGAATTATCCATAATCTCCTTAAGCTCAGACATCAGAATATCATCACCAAGATTAGCTTCATCAATTACGGTTGCTGCACCACTGGCCGCATAGGCGTAGGCATTCTTACGCTGGTGGTCGGCATGCGACTCAGTGAGTGGAATCAAGATGCTCGGCACTGCCCAGGCTGCAATTTCAAAAATAGTCGAGCCAGCTCGAGAGATGACGATATCAGCTGCCCCGGCCGCCATTCGCATTGCATTTTCATCCAGAAATCCAAATGGCTTGTAGCGATACTTGAGCTCCTGTTTATCTCGCGGTAACTCAGAAAAGAAGAACTCCGTGGTTTCATTAGTGCTTGCAAGGTTAGCTTCCCCCACCTGATGTATTACGTAGTAGTCTTCAATTAAGCGCGGTAAGGTTTCAAGAATAATACTGTTCACCCGCTGTGATCCCTGCGAACCACCAATCACAAATATCACCGGTACATCATCCTCCATATCTAGAAACTGCCGTGCTCCTGCTGTTGCCGGATTGGCTATCTCGGAGCGAATTGGATTACCCGTAAGAGCCACCTTCTCTTCGTCAAAATAACCGGCTGCCTCCGGAAAGGACACTGCTACTTTCTGAGCAAACTTACCGGCCCAGCGATTAACTCGCCCGGGTACGCTGTCTGACTCATGAATAAATACCGGAATTCGCATCAGTCGAGCTGCCACCAATACCGGAAAGCTGACGTAGCCACCCTTGGCAAAGATAACATCTGGGTAGATGGAGAAAACTGTCCAGATGGCTTTCACAATTCCCCAGCCAGTCTTAAAAGCATCGAAAATATTATAGAGTGAGAAGTGCGTCCGCATCTTGCCAGCCGAGATTGACCGAAAAGAAACTCCGTATTTATCTAGAGTTTCTGGATCATACGGTTCCGGAGCCAGGTAAAACAGCTCTGGGTTACTTAGGAGCTTTTCCTTTTTAGCCTTTTCATACAACGAGTCCGCCACTGCCATCAGCGGATAAAAATGCCCTCCTGTTCCTCCACCTGTAAGTATGATTTTCATGTATTTATAATAGCATCCACTCTCACACTCTTGAAGTTTCTCTGGGGGAAATTATGCTGATAGAACTACTTATTATAGCGGGAAACATTCAAGACAATTCCCATTGATGCCAACGCAGTGAAGAGAGCCGTACCGCCATGACTGACAAAAATAAGCGGGAGACCTGTCAGTGGTAATAGACCTATCATCGCGCCAATATTTACAAATGATTGGGCAGCTATCAAAGTTATTAATCCGACAACTAAAAGTTGTCCAAAGGTATCTGTGTGGTCGGCAGCAATTTTATAACCACGGAGCGCAAAGGCAATAAACAACCCAATCAACGCCAGAGCACCAACAAACCCCCACTCCTCGGCAAAGACAGCAAAGACGGAGTCACCGACTGGCTCGGGTACAAAGTTAAACTTCTGCACACTCTGCCCTACCCCACGGCCAAACCACTTGCCAGAACCAACCGCAATGAGTGATTGCTTGATCTGGTAGCCCGCCCCAAGCGGGTCAGTGGCTGGATTTAGGAATGTTAGTAAGCGCTCCTTAATGTAAGGTCTTATATAAGCCAGTACAGCTAAGCCAGCAGCACCGGCACCAGCAATACTGGCAATATGAGTCAAGCGCGCGCCGGCAACAATAAACATCGCTACGGCTGTCAGGCCAATTACAAGTAAGCTACCGGTATCAGGTTGAAATAACAAAATTACCCCAACCACCAATAGGATAATTGTAAACGGCAGCAAGCCATACAAAAGTGTCCCTACCTTTTTTCCGGCATGAGAACACCAGGCCGCAAAACAGATCACAAAACCAATCTTTAAAAACTCAACAGGCTGGAAGGAAAAGGGGCCAAGCTCAATCCAACGTGTTGCCCCTCCGTGTGAATACCCAAGACTAGGCACAAACACCAAAGCAGTTAGTATTGCCGAAAGAATAAAAAGGGGTAAAGCAGCCTTCTTCCAAAAAGTATACGGAATGCGTGAAAATATCCACATAGCAGCCAAACCACCAAAAACTCCAAACAACAACTGGTGTGTAGCTACGGTCATCAAGCTCAAACCTTGTTCAGCATATAAACCAAGAGAAGCTGAGATAAAAATAAGAAAACCAACCACTACTAGAGTGATTGTGAGCCATAAGAGTAAGCTATCCATTTCTCCGGCTTTTTTTGTACTCATATTAAGAAATTACCTAGCATCTAACCATATTACGTTTACGTGCGTTTATGGTTCGTAGTATATCACTGTTCGCCGGCCCCCACTTCGCTAAAGCTACGAAGGGGCAAGGCAAAACTTCCACATTCCAACTGCAAAACTACGCTTCGACTTTACCGATGCTCGCATCGCCTCGGTCTCCAGCTTGATTTTCGTTAGGAATGTGAAAGTTTATGGCACGGCGTTAGATACTAGACAATTTCTTTTTTTACAAACTTAGAAGAGCGATTATTGTTCCACTAATTGCACTGATAACACTGACAACCCAGTAGCGCATTGTTACCTTTGCCCCCGACCAGCCTATGGCCTCGAAATGATGATGTAGTGGAGCAACACGAAAGAACTTTTTACCCCGAAACTTTTTCGATAGCAGCTGAATGATGTTGGAAGCTGTTGTGGCTACAAGCGGAAAGCCAATGATCAGAAACACTAGCACTTGATCAGTTAAAAAGGCAATGACAGCCAAGGTGATTGTTAAGGCCATGGTCCCGGTTTCTGTCATATAGAAACGAGCAGGTGGAATATTGAACCATAAGAATGCTAGAATTCCACCAACAATCACGAAGCACAAAGCAGCCAGATTAATCATTCCGCTTGCAAAGGCAATGACACCGTAAGCGCTGTAACTGGCGGCGAAAACTCCACCCGATAAACCATCGATACCGTCGATTATTCCGGTCGAATACACGGCTAAAATTACAATAATGAAGAATGGGATAAATAACCACCCTAAAGCCACACTACCAACCAATGGAATAAAAACTGTACTGATTCCAAGCTTAAAATAAAACCACCACGCACCCACTGCTCCGATAACTGCCACAACCCCCAGGCGCTTCTTTAGAGATAGTCCGCCAGCGAAGTGGCTATCGGTCCCAACAATTTCAAACCAGTCGTCGACGAGGCCAATAAATGCTCCAACAATCAATGTAAATACCGGCAGCCAGGTCTGCGACCGACTGAAGAAATCAAGCTTCTCTCCCCAGTAGCTCCCAAAAACTCCTCCAAGTAAGAAAAGAGCTGTCGTCAGTATTACCGCCACCCAGATAATAGATCCTCCCATGCGCGGTGTGCCAACCTCTTTATCCTTATGTAGTTCATTAAAAACTTTTGCCTCCTTTCCATCCATTGCTTTTTTGCCGCTAGTGAGTTTCCACATCTTGTTGGCATACAGAAAGTCAGTGATTGGCGGTGTCACCAAAATCCCAATACAAAAAGAAATAACTGCGGGGACAAAAATCGCAATTGTATTTATAGTCATCGGATCTAGTTCTGTCATGCTTAGTAGGTGTTTAGATTACTAACAGTTGTGCTTTGAGCTTCCTCTGCAAGGTACCTCTTGGTAGCACTATACAAAGTTTTCATATCCTGGAAACGACCAGTCTGTGTTGAGCCCATTACAGCAATCACAATCGGCCGTTCAAGGTCAAAGGCCATCACCAGGTTGCCCCCAGCAAGTACAGTATACCCCGTTTTTGATCCTAGAGCCTCTGGAAATTCAGATAGCCAGGTGTTGGTATTTTGTGCTGAGTAGCTTACTCCCTCAAGCGACTGAAATGTCTTACTGGAATAAGTAGTTGGAAGTAAGATTTGCTTGTTGGTCTCAAGAATATAGCTAAAAAGCTGCGCAATATCACGTGCACTACCATAACCACCACTAATTAAGGTTTCATTTAGATCCAGACCAGATGGGTTGAAAAAATACGTCTTCTCTAAGCCAAGACTTTGCGCTGTATCATTCATTCGCTCGATAAAATCCTTAGCGTAACCATCGTTCTGATCAACGCCTGCTGCCGCCGCCACGGCTCGTGCCGCATCATTTGAGGATCCCATTAACATAAAGGATATTAGGTCATAGATATTCCAGGTCTGCCCAGCTACCAATCCACTCTCGCCGAGTGCTTCTAAGTGCTGTCGGCTGATGACCGTTTCCACAACTCCGGTTTCAGCAGCGAGCTGAGCTCCCACAAGTGCCGTCATCAATTTCGTCACCGATGCTAGAGGGCGCTCTTTATCAGCGGACTTTTCAAAAAGCGGTCGATGATTCTGCACATCCCAGACAACCACTGACTCAGCTGCAACCGAAATATCGAATGGTTCTCTTGGCTCCTGATTTTGCGCATTATCAGTCTGGTCACTGCCGTCATTTGGGTTGTTCTGTAGAGTGTCCTGCTGACCAGCCACCTGCACTGAGTTAGTCGCTGATTCAGTCTCCTTATCAAAAGATACAGCAGAGTTAACAGAGGCTGGTTGAGGATCAACGGAGGAGATTGCGTCTGTTTTGGTGGTTAAAACAGTGATAGAAACAATAACCAAGGCTGCCCCCGCTCCGGCAAGTAATGCTGGCCAATTTTTTTTGAAGAAATTTATGAGTGAATTCATTTCAATACAAGATTATTCCTCTACCTCTAGTGAAGGCTCCTCCGGCTCGGAGAAGGCCTCTAGCTTTTCACGCGTCTCCTCGTAATCGGGTAGTTCCTTCTTTTCAGTGATTCCCAGATGAGCTAGTGCTTCCGGTGTCAGATCATAGGTACTAACACCATCGGCTGTCCTTCTACTAACTAGTCCGCGAACGGATAAATTACGCAGTACTGCTCGGGAGTTAACGCCGCGAATGAAATCTATACGAACCTTCTGAACCGGCGCTAAGTATGCGACCGTTGCCAGCGCCTCCGACTGCGCTTCGGTCAGATCAGTGTTTATCTCCTCCTCCCTAATTTCAGAAATAAAATCGCTGAAATTCGGACTGGTTACTAGCTGTGCCGATTTATCAGTTGTTACTAAAGCCAAACCACTTTCTGCTAACTTCTCCTTTAGCTTTGCAAGCGCCGTCTCAACTTCGCCAGCTGACTCACCACACAGCTTAGCAATCTCCTTGACCGACATGGCCTCCTGAGTATAAAAAAGTAAGCTTTCAATTTTCGCGGTAAGTTGATTCATACTTTACTGACTATATATCATTATGTCAGAGAACATACTTGACTGCTCTAGACGAATTATCCCCGTCTTAGATAACTCCAAAATAGCTATGAATAAAACCACTTTGTCCTGACGATTCCCGGAGCGGACAGCAGATGAAAATGACAGTGAGGCCACCTTTCTGCAACGCCTCTCTAGGCGCTCAATTTCCTCCTCTAAGGACACAATCTTCTCAATGTTGGCCGTCGGTAAAGTGTCTTCCGGCAGCACCACAATTGCTGCCTGCGCCTTTTCTGCTAAAAGCGTCTTTGTTAGCGTTGTTCCGGGAGCAAATACTGACTCAGTGGTCTGACTCTTCGTTACCTGCGGAAAAAAGAGTGGTTGCTTGCCGAAAATTCCAGCCAGCACACCACCCTGTTCTTTGATCAGTTGAAAAGCGCGCAGACGATCCTCAAGTTCGCTTATCTCCTCCTCTTCCTCCATTGTCATCATTTCTGGCAGCAGTGACTTCGACTTAGCCAAAACAAGCGTCGAAGCAATAGTGAGAAATTCAGCCTTGTTCGTAATTGATTCATCGTTGTTGGCAATAAACTGAATATAGTCAGCCGTCACCTTAGCTAGTGAGATGTCATTAATGTAGAGCTTACGCTTCTCAATTAAGGACAGAAGAGCATCCAGTGGCCCTTCGAAGTTTGGAGTTTGTACGACAAAGTCTGTTTTCATTTCTGAGTTTTTACTCCTCATCGTCATTAGTATCAGCCGCAACATCAAGACCGAGCTCAGCCAGTTGTACATCAGAAATTGGTGCTGGTGCCTGCATCATCGGATCCTTTCCTTCCCCATTTTTCGGAAAGGCAATCACCTCACGAATATTTGGCTCGCCAGCGAGAAGCATGACAATTCGATCGATGCCCGGAGCAAAACCACCATGTGGTGGGGTGCCGTACGAGAAGGCATCAAGCATGTGGCCGAAACGCTTCTGCTGCTCTTCTGTATCAATCCCCAAGAGCGCAAACATCCGCCGCTGTACATCCTGCTCGTGAATACGAATACTGCCACTGGAAAGCTCGTAGCCATTCAGCACTAAGTCATACGCATTGGCGCGGATGCTCAACAGTTCGTCCTCGCTGAGATCATCGCGGAGAAAAAGTTCTTTGTCCTCTTCTTTCACTGAGCAGAAAGGGTGATGCATGGTGCCAATACTACCGTCTTCCTTCTTTTCAAACATCGGAAAGTCCAGCACCCAGGCAAAGGCCAGCTCATCATCATCCTCTTTATCCGCACGTAGATCCGGCTTGTCAGTGCCGTACTTTTCTAGCGACTCTGTGTAGGTCATCCGTTCAAAAGGCTCACTCGTTATCTTCTTGTCTGGGAATAACTCCTGCACTAACTCGATGAACATCTCTTCAGTAAACTGCAGCACATCTTCCTGCTCAACAAAGGACATTTCGTAGTCGAGCTGGGTAAATTCTGGCTGGCGATCACCACGCAGATCCTCGTCGCGCATACAACGAGCCACCTGAAAGTAACGCTCAAATCCAGCCACCATCGTCAACTGCTTGAACTGCTGCGGTGACTGCGGTAGCGCGTAGAAACTGCCTTGATGCAGCCGGCTCGGCACAACATACTCACGCGATCCTTCCGGCGTGTCCTTCATCAGCATCGGCGTCTCGATCTCAACAAAATCGTTCTTGTGCATATACTCACGAAAGAAGCGGATGATATCGTTGCGAACCCTTATATTCTTCTGCAGCCGCGGTCGGCGTAGATCCAGGTAGCGGTACTTCATCCGCGTTTCCTCGTCAATCTCATAGCCGTCTTCATAAATATCAAACGGTGGCGTCTCGGCCTGGTTCAGAACCTCAATACCAGTAACCAAAAGCTCCAGGTCACCATTCGCCTCATCATTAGTAACCATGTTTTCCGGTCGCTGCTTTACCTCACCAGTCACGGCCACAACCCACTCGGGCCGCAGATTGTCATTCTCCTGATACACTTCACCTTTAACAACAGTCTGTATCCTTCCCCAGCCATCACGAATATCAAAAAAGGCCAGCTTACCGTGATCGCGCCGGCTATCCACCCAGCCCTTGATTGTTACTTCTTTACCAACAGCGTCGTGTAAATCGTTTATTTTAGTGCGTTGCATATACTGCCTAGTATACAGGATATGTATGGATTTGCAGGTTATTATTACAGGTTAAGTCCGACGGCTTCGCGTACCTGAGCAAGCTTTGCCTCGGCCTGGGGGCGGATCTTCTCCGCGCCGGCCTCTAATACATCCTTTACGTACTGCTCATCCTTGGCAATCTCAACCCGCTTCTCACGTAGTGGGGCGACAAAGCTCTGTAGGTTCTTCAGGAGGATCTGCTTAGACTCACCATAGCCAAGCCCGCCCTCTTCGTAGCCAGCCCGAACTTGGGAGAGTTGCGGCTCTGAAGTGAAGAGTTTATGAAAAGAAAATACTAAATCATCCTCAAAATCCTTCTTGGCCTCCACCGGCTGCGAATCCGTCTCGATCGCCATCACCTGCTTCTCTAATGTTTCATCGTCAGCAAACAGTGGAATGTCATTTCCGTATGATTTACTCATCTTCTGACCATCGATACCGAGAATTGTGCCGGCCGCTTCCTCAATCAACTCAACTGGTTCATTAAAGACTTCTCCGTACGTATTATTGAAATTGCGCGCGATTTCACGCGTGTACTCGATGTGCTGCCGCTGATCCTCCCCCACCGGCACAGCATCGGCTCCGGTAATGAGAATGTCTGCAGCCTGGAGCACCGGGTAGTCAAACAGGCCGATGCTCGGGCTGATACCCTGCGCGCTTTTGTCTTTAAAGGCATGCGCTCGCTCCAAAAGACTCATGCTAGTCAAGCAATTGAGGATCCAGGTCAGCTCAAAAAGCTCCGGCACGTCCTTCTGGCGGTAAAAGATAACCTGCTCCGGGTCGAGCCCTAGCGCGAGGTAGTCCACCGCCAGGTCATAGATGTTCTGCCTAAGTGTCTCCTTGTCCTGCGTGGAGGTCAGCGCATGATACTCGGCGATGAAGAGGAAGACTTTATCGTAATCCGTCTGCATCTCGATGTGGCGAGCCATAGCACCAAAGTAGTTGCCGATGTGTGGTAGGCCCGACGGCTGGATACCGGAGACGATTGATTGTATCTTTTTCTCTTCACTCATAAGACTTACTCAGATAGGCGCTTGCTTATAACCTTTGCTAAATCACTGATAGCCACGCGTTCCTGCTCCATCGTATCACGGTCACGGATGGTTACCGTGTCGTCTTCTAAGGTGTCGTAGTCAACTGTCACACAGTACGGCGTGCCAATCTCATCCTGCCGCCGGTAGCGCTTGCCGATCGAGGCGGTCTTGTCGTACTGGCAGGTAAACTCACCCTGAAGCTGGCTAAATACTTCCTGAGCCTTATCGGTCAGGCCGTCTTTCCGCTGCAGTGGGAGGACGGCAACAGTTACCGGCGCCACTAACTTGCTCAACCGCAGCACCGTCCGCTCCTCCCCATCCACCTCCTCAACCTCATAGGCAGAGCAAAGAAGCGCTAAAATGGTGCGCCCAACACCCAGGGAAGGCTCGATCACGTGCGGCACGAAACGCTCCCCAGTCGCCGGGTCGAAGTACTCCAGCTTCTCGCCACTGGCTTCCAGATGATTAGTCAGGTCATAATCGGTACGGTACGCCAGACCATACAGCTCCTCCTGACCAAACGGATAAGCAAACTCGAAGTCGATGGTACGCTTCGCATAGTGAGCCCCCTCGCCTTCTGGCACCTCGTACTCGGCGACCTTGTCGGAGTCTATGCCGATCGTATCGATAAAGTTCCACATTGCCTTCCGCCACATCTCAAAACTCTCCTCCCAAGCGTCGGGACGGACAAAGTACTCCACCTCCATCTGCTCAAACTCCCGCGTGCGGAAGGTGAAGTTACGCGGTGTGATCTCGTTGCGAAAGGCCTTACCAATCTGCCCGAGACCAAATGGAATGTCAGGATGAAAGGAGTCAAGAATATTCTTGAAGTTCACAAACATACCCTGCGCCGTCTCTGGTCGCAAGTACGTCACTTCAGAGCTGTCTTCGGAAGCACCAACTCGAGTCTGAAACATCATATTAAACTGCTGGACTTTCCCGAGCTCGTTTCCTTTAGGGCTCTTAATCCCCTTCTCGGCAATCTGCGTCTCCATTTCTTCGACGCTCATACCCTCAGCACCCTCAATACCGGCTTCTTCCAGCAGATGATCGGCTCGGTAGCGCTCCTTGGTTTTCACATCCTCCACCAAAGGATCAGCAAAGCCATCAACATGACCACTGGCCTGCCAGACCTTTGCGCTCATGAGAATGTCGGCATCTACGCCGTACATATCCGCTCGCGAGCGGACAAACTGCTGCCACCAAATATCCTTCACTTTACGCGCTAGCTCCACACCTAGCGGCCCGTAATCCCACGTCCCGGCTAGGCCACCGTAAATCTCCGAACCCTGATAAATAAAGCCTCTTTGCTTCGCTAAGGAGACAATCTTTTCTAGACTTTTTTCTGATTCTTTCATACAAACAGTATAGCGTATCTATAGCAATAAATAAAAAACTGCCACGTGGCAGTTTTTTATTTATTGCATTTAATCAAACAAAGTCATAATTTTATTCTATCACCTTTTTAACTATTTTTCTAAACTTAGTCTTCCTCCTATATAAACTGAATATCTCCCAATCCAGCAATTCTCTCTTAGATATTTTTTTATTTTTAATTAATGTTTCTAATTTAGAATAAAAATCATCATGGTCTTCTTTTAAAGCTGATAAACATAATTCTATGGTAGGTTCCTCAACACTCCAATCTTCTTGTTCAAGTACTTTATCAATATGTGACAATGATTTGCCTTGTTTTTTTAAACCTATACAGAAATTAATAACAATCATTTTTTTGTTAATGTCATCTAAATCACTATCTTTTGCAAAATTATACATTTCTTTAAGAAATGTATAATTTTCTTTTTTTACCAATTCGTGCATTACATCATTTAATATAAAATCATTACTTTCTAATTTCTTACTGAATTGCTTTAACTGAACTGATTGTAAAATATAACTTCCAATATAAAAAACTAACGATAAGGTATTTTTAAGATACTGTTCGGATAAGGGAATTCTATCTCCTTTTTTCAATTTTTCATCACCATATTTTTTAGAATATTCTTGATCGATGCAACATGAATTGTGAACTATAAGATTTCGCGTTTTTATAAGCTTATTAACCTCTAGTAAGTGCTCATTATTATCAGGGATTGAAACATCCATTTCATTTTTTAGAATCTCAAACCTACTTTTTATCCCTTGCTTAATCAGAATGGCCTCAATTTCTTTATTAATAAGATAGTTCTTTGCCTCATTTATTTTAGATACATGACCTAGCTCTGTATAATTAATAGATTGATTTTCTAAAGATAATTTGTCTGGGTTTTGTAAATAGTAATCTCTGAAAATTGAAGAAAATACGTCGTCAAGAAGTGAAACTATGGAAACAATCGTATTTTTTCTAAATAAAAACGATTGATCCGGATGTTCGTTATAAACCTCCATCAAAACCTCAATATCTGTAACACTCAGATTCAGTCTTTTATCTTTTGCTTTATCTAAAATTGATTCTAACTTTTTTAGTATCTTTTTATCTGATTTATAAGCATAAGAGCCAATTACTTCAATTGACTTTTCATGAAGCTTGATTTCACGTTTAAATCTTCTATATATTTCCTTAAATTTATTTTGTTTTTCTTTCTTTTTCTTTGTCATGTTTTTGAGATCTCTTTATATATTATATATTCAAGTCTATTTATGTTTGTTAATGATATCAGAGACCTGACTCTTGTAGTTTTTTGAGTATCTCCTTCTGCTCTTTCGTTAGTTTGTCGGGGATGTTGATGCGGATACGCACGAGGAGATCACCACGATTACCACGCCGATCCGGAATCCCCCTCTCTTTTATTTTCAGCAACTCACCGTGGGTTATACCAGCCGGGATCTTCAGCGTTACCTCGGAGCCATCCAGAGTAGAAATCTTCTTCTTAGTTCCTAGCGCCGCTTCGCTGATACTAATAGTTAGCTGCTTTTTCAGGTTCTGGCCGTCTTTCTGAAACTCACTACTGGAGCCCACATGCAGCTTCACATAGAGATCACCAGCCCGACCTCCGGGCGCCTTCTCCCCGTGGTCGCGAATGCGCAGCATCTCGCCGCTTGAGACACCAGCCGGAATTTTGATCTCGATCTCTTCGGACTCCTTGGTTACTCCTGAACCACCACAACGCGAGC
>JBBDUH010000069.1:0-2920 GCA_040904005.1 Minisyncoccota bacterium | reverse complement strand
CGGGAAGATGAAATCTATCAAACGACCACCATCTATAAATTTATGGTTGAATAACCACCTTTAGTACACAGTAGGAAGGAATTATTTTGACTTGATGGGTGAACACTTATTGTCAGCAACTACATGGACCATCGGCCGACAATAAGAAAGAATGTGAAAATTTATGGAATGATCAAGACTGTGAACGAGAGATGAAATCCGTGATTTTACTTGCAACTTCTGAAGTATGACAGCAACCTGACTCATTTTCATAAAAAACCAATAGCCACTAACTAATTCGGATACTATGGGAGTATTGGCAGTCGTGGACTGGATTGTGATCGGATTGTATTTCCTACTGATAGTCGGAGTAGCCTGGTGGGTCATACGTCAGCCGACCGATACGCCCACCGATTACTTTTTGGCTGGACGTCATTTGGGTTTTATGATCGTCGGTGCCTCAATCTTTTCGTCCAACATCGGTTCCGAACATCTGGTGGGATTGGCCGGATCGGGAGCAACTGACGGCGTAGCGATGGCTCATTATGAGCTGCATGCCTGGTGTCTGCTGGTTTTGGGGTGGGTCATGATCCCCTTTTATATCCGGTCGAAAGTATTTACGATGCCTGAATTTCTCGAACGTCGTTTTTCGCCGATGGCACGTGCGTTGCTCTCCGGAATTTCCCTGATCGCCTATGTACTGACCAAAATAGCGGTAGGAATCTTTGCCGGGGGAATCGTATTCAGTGTATTATTGCCTGACTTGTTTTTTATGGGTTTGAACAGTTTCTGGATCGGCTCGATCCTGGTGATACTGTTTACCGGGGCGTATACCATTTTAGGCGGTTTACGGGCCGTTGCGTATACCGAAGCTCTTCAGACGGTGGTATTGGTGATCGGATCCTTTTTGGTTTTGATCTACGGACTGGAGGCAATCGGCGGATGGGGCCGATTATATGATATTGTCGGTTCGGATATGTTTGACTTGTGGAAACCGCTTGTTCCGGAAGGAGTGACTGCAACCTGGCTGCCCGTTATGGAAGAAAACAGGATGGCCTGGTATTTCAATAACAATTATCCGTGGCTGGGAATGTTGTTTGCCGCCCCTGTTGTCGGCCTATGGTATTGGACGACGGATCAGTATATCGTCCAGCGTGCCCTGGGTGCTCCCAACGAAATGGAAGCCCGCCGCGGATCCATTGCCGCCGCTTTCCTGAAGCTTTTGCCGGTATTCATTTTTATCATTCCGGGCATGATCACCTTCGCCCTTGCAGAATCCGGTGAAATTGACTCGATTCAAAATCATTTACTGGATGCACAGGGCGAGGTCATAACCCAGAATGCCCAGGCGGCTTTTCCGTTGCTCGTGACCCATGTGCTGCCGGTGGGAATCCGGGGGATCGTGGTAGCCGGTCTGTTGGCCGCACTCATGAGTTCACTTGCCGGGGTCTTCAATGCTTCGTCCACGCTCTTTACGATGGACTTTTACAAGAAATTCAGGCCGGAATCGTCCGAACAGCGCCTGGTATGGATGGGCCGGATTGCTACAACCGTAATGGTAATTATCGGCTTGTTGTGGATTCCGGTGATACAGGGCAGCCGGGGACTCTACGATTACTTGCAGGGTGTTCAATCCTACCTGGCTCCCCCGATTTTTGTAGTCTTTTTCCTTGGGGTATTCAATAAACGGTTGAATAAGGAAGGGTGTTTGTCGGCTTTGATCATCGGACTCTTGTTGGGAGTTTTCCGTTTGGCTGTTGATACGCCGGTTATGTTGATGGATGGATTCAGCTATGCGGACGGTTCCTTCCTGTGGATCGTCAATAATATCTTCTTTCAGTATTACAGCCTGTTTATTTTCCTGGTCTGTATTGCAGTCATGTTGGGGGTAAGTTATATGACCAAAGCTCCCAGCTATGAAAAAATTGCCGGCCTGACCTACGGGACTCTCTCCGATGATGACCGCCGGATCTCACGGTCGAGCTGGAACTGGGTGGATGTTACCCTTTCGGTTCTGTTGATCGTTTTGATCGGAATCATTTATCTGAGCTTTACAGGGTGAGCGCAGAGCGCAGGGTGCATAGCGCAAAGTGTCCCAACTGATTGAATTACAGGGTGAGGATCCGGACCGGTTTCTCAATTTCCCGGCGAATCGTGACCGGATTGACCAGGGCCGGCCGAACCCGTCAAAGGAAATGCTCATCTAATCCCCGACCATGAGATTAACTCCCTCTCCGAAACTGAAAGCGTCCGGGCCAATGAATATGTCCCTGGAATGCGGTGTTGAGTATATTTAAAATGATGGTATGGTAACCCGTTCCCGGTCTGCGTTAATGCGAATCCCGTTTGACTATACTACCGGATTTGCCACGCAGGAAGTCCAGGTCAGCTCCAAGGTGAGACTGTTGTACCGTTTTCTGATAGAGGGACCAATATCCCCGGTCCATATGCAGGGGAAGGGGTTTCCACTGTTTCATTCTCTCCTTCAGCTCTTCATCCGGGACATGCAGGATGATTTTCCGGTTCGGAACATCCAGTTCGATGATGTCCCCGTTTTGAACCAGGGCCAGAGTCCCGCCGTCGGCTGATTCGGGGGATGTGTGCAGGACAGCAGTACCAAACGCTGTCCCGCTCATGCGTCCGTCGGAAATCCGGACCATATCCGTCACCCCCTGCTTTAAGAGTTTTTTCGGCAGGCTCATATTGCCGACTTCCGGCATGCCAGGGTACCCTTTGGGCCCCACATTTTTCAGCACCAGGATATCGTCTTTTTCAACTTCCAGGTCCGGGTCGTTAACACGTGCTTTATAATCTTCAATATCCTCAAAAACAACAGCTTTGCCTTTGTGTTTAAGAAGTTCCGGAGTAGCAGCCGAAGGTTTCATTACCGCACCGTTCTCACTCAGATTACCCTTGACGATAGCCAGCCCCACCTCGCTCT
>JBBDUH010000068.1:0-2988 GCA_040904005.1 Minisyncoccota bacterium | reverse complement strand
GTTGACAACGGTGACGGCACCTTTGATGTATACGTACTTGCCGAACGCAGCGGTCGGGGTGAAGGGCGAATCTACACCATT
The DNA here is from genome assembly GCA_040904005.1 of Minisyncoccota bacterium. Classification (GTDB taxonomy): domain Bacteria; phylum Patescibacteriota; class Minisyncoccia; order Phycocordibacterales; family SW-6-46-9; genus JBBDUH01. Next base: position 2,907 of record JBBDUH010000068.1, on the reverse strand, counting down.
ACGATGACAGCCAGCGACACCACAGGCAATAGCACACAGGAGATGGTTGAAGTTACCGTACCACATGACAAAAAAGGCAACGCGAGGGGCAGGTAACAGATTAATTGAGTTGTCATAACTCATAAATATCAACCTTGCCTAAAGAGCAAAACCCTTGCTTGAAATCTAATGAAGCCTTCCGGTATGAGTTTAACCGGAAGGCTTTTTTTATTCCTTACTCTTTTGTAGTCAGGCTATAATTGATGTTTGTCAGACGCATATTTAGTGGGTGAAACGCCCACTTTCTTTTTAAAGACTTTGGTAAAGTAGCTCTGTGAGGTGAAACCAATCATATGCGCAATTTCACTGATCGTATACCTATCCTCAATAATGAGCTGTTTGGCTTTTTTCAGCCTGAGCTCGATGACATAGTCGGATATCGACTGTTCGTGATGCTTATTCCACTTGCGGTAAAGGGTCGATTTACTGCAATTCAACATCCCGGTAATCTGGGTTACCGACAAGTCCGGGTCAGTATACCGGTCATGTATTAATTCGAGTATTTCGCTCCGGTGTACCCTCACGTTTTCTTCTTCTGAATCAGATGGGATATCCCGTTCCTGTTTGACATCCTGAATCGCCGGCGCAATAACGTTCGTTCCCTTCTCTGTTTTTTCACTCCGAATAAAATGTCTAAAGGTCAGGTACAGCAGCATCCCCGTTCCGAAAAAGATGAGCAGGTGATACCAGGACGTTTCATAGATAGAGGAAGTAATCCGGGAAGTATATGTTTTAAGCACTGAATCTTGGTTGGGATTGACAAACAAAAGCAGAGTATGAGATCCTGGACCCAGCCAGGAAAGCTGAATCCTGCCCGGCTCTTCCGGCCGGTTCCATATCTCCGAATCTCTGTTGAATTCCGGTTCCACTATACCCTCTTCCGAGCTGCCGGTGTTGAGAATACAGACAGAAGAATCGCGGGCGGGCAAAGCGTCCCATGGATCATGGCTGGATACGGACTCGGAAAAAATACGGACTTCTTCCCCCGGCCAAAGATAGCTGCTTTCACTGTCGAGGATAAAAAAGTCCGGGTCCGGTTTCCGGACAGTCCCTGACCGGATAGAGTCTCCGCTTTCAGGATGCAGGAGAGGCCGGGCCCTGCCGTCCCTGAATGGATACAGGTAATTCAGGTTGTCACGTACCAGGAGGAGGTTTTCCAGGGCGAAAACCCTGGCGATGCGGTTTGTCTTGAACCCGCTGCCGGTGCTAATGGAGTGTGTGTCGGACTGTATGCCGTCCTTCTGAAGTAGCCCGTTCGGGGTTGCGAGGTAGAGGTAGCCATTGGTCGAATTGGCTATATTTGTGGCACTCTTCAGCGGCAACCCCACATGGGAATCATATTTTGTGATGATATACGAGTTTTGAATCGTGCTTTTCTGAAACCCGAAACTTGCCTGCATTGGGAAAAACACGCATACCAATGCCGCAATCCCTATGTTTCTCACCCATGCCATATAGCCAGCGTCCTATTTTGCCCTAATGTTATACTTCCCATTTCTAAATAGACATATCAACCCAATGATCGTAGAGCTGTAACTCTACACGTCCTGATAAATATAATGACGGATCACTTCAAAGGTGCCCGGGCCATCCCAATATGAAACTGTAGAGACAGGAAAACAGGTGTACACTCCGGCCCGCCGGCACCAGAAAGGGCGTTTTCCCTAAAAAATCTCCCCGCAATTTACGAATTAGAAAATAAAAAATCATTGCGGTATCCATTATGATGATCGTCGACGGGAGCGCGGTGGTGATATATCGGTTTGTATGCATCCGAATTCTGGCAATTGGCTAACGTTATAGTGTACTCCCCGGAAGCCCCTCCGGCGCAACACAGCTGTTTTAGCGAAGGCGCGGGGTGAACCCTGTCACATGCGGCTGTATAGCTGAAATCACCCCGAACGGATTACAAGTTCAACAGCGTTGAAGCGCTGGTTATGGAGCCAAACCGTTAGTTTACAAAAACGTTATGTTATGTGGTGCAGACGTAAGAGATATTTTAATTAAAGGCATGAATTATTAGTTGAAATCTGGCAAAAGAGATATCATCCCGGCTGCTTCACCATCCTCCGCTAGTCGTAAAAGAAAATAAGCCGGAGTCTGTTTTTAAACAAAGTCAGTATCTGAACAAATAAAAAAATTATTTTAACCGAACCTGATTGACCCATTATCATGAAAGCATCCGACCTATTTGTAAAAGCACTAGAAAACGAGGGCGTAGAATATATTTTTGCTGTGCCCGGAGAAGAGAACCTGGATCTGCTGAACTCGTTAAAAAAATCGTCTATAGAAATTGTATTAACACGCCACGAACAGGGAGCCGGGTTTATGGCCGCCACATACGGGCGCCTCACGGGAAAGCCCGGTGTATGCATGGCCACACTTGGGCCGGGTGCCACAAATCTTGTTACTCCCGCGGCATTTGCGCAGCTCGGGGCCATGCCAATGATGATGATAACCGGCCAAAAACCGATTAAAACAAGTAAACAGGCCCGGTTTCAAATTCTTGATGTCGTGGATATGCTGCAGCCACTCACCAAATTTACCAAACAGGTTGTGAAAGGCAATACCATTCCTTCCCTGGTTCGTGAGTGTTTTCGACTGGCTATGGAAGAACGGCCGGGTACCGTACACCTTGAACTGCCGGAAGATATCGCAAAAGAAGAAACGGATGCCCGGATTTTTGATGTGGTGGGTCATCGCCGGCCGGATGCCGATGATGAAGCCATTCTGGAAGCTGTAAAGATGATTGAGAAGGCAGAATTTCCGCTTTTGATGATTGGGGCGGGAGCCAACAGGAAAGACACTCGTGAGGCACTTACTGAATTTATTGACCGCACAGGTATTCACTTCTTTTGTACGCAAATG
>JBBDUH010000067.1:0-3003 GCA_040904005.1 Minisyncoccota bacterium | reverse complement strand
CCATCAGCCGGTCTGTTGATTGACGATATAAGTTAAATAAGAATACAAAAATCCAGAAGCATTTGCAGGGAATAGACACCTACTACCGGTGACTGACTTCATCAGCATTTGCAACCTTTTTTACTCAAAAAACGGATATGTAAATCATAAATAGAAGTTTTAGAACTGAATCTGTAAAAGCTGTAGTTCTACATCACAAACGGATATGATCCAACCTCCAAATGGTATTACTTTCATGCCAGTTTCATTAAAATTACACGTAAGATCCGGAATATTGTCCCGAAATAAATTAACTGTATACGGGTCGGTGGCCTGTCACATTTCATAATCCGAATCTTGCAGGTTCTCCCTTTCAAATCCCTGTGCCAGGGCAAACCGGAGAGCTCCTTCCCCAACGAGCATGATATGAGGGGTTTCCTCCATGACTTCCCTGGCCACAGATACCGGATGTTTAATCTGCTGAAGAAAAGCCACCGAACCACAGCGGGCATCCCCGTTCATAATGCAGGCATCCAGGGTTACCCGTCCTTCGCGATCGGGGAAGCCTCCGTAACCGACCGACTGGTTCCACGGGTCTGCTTCCGGCACCCGGACTCCCGCTCCTACTGCATCCAGGGCACTGCCTCCCTCCTGTAAAACCTTCTAGGCCGCCCGGATGGCCTCCACGCCAAAGTCCCACGTAGAAATAACCCTCGGAGCGGCAGAACGGACTTGCGAGGTTGACAGAGTATTCAGTTTATGGACGGGAAGAAGTTCGCCGAAAGCGGCAATCCTCAGAAAATTTTTTCGGTTCATCATAGTTTTAGAATATGTATTGATACTGACAGCAGAATTTCAAACCAGCTACGTTAAAAAAGAAGAATTTACAATTCGCTCCCCCCGGCCGACGGATCATAATCCCGCGGCTCCGGTCATTCCAGCGTTTATGTTTGCCGGCGGAAGAGTCGAAAACAGGGGTGAAACGACGTTCACGAAACCCGTAAATATTATGTAAAAAAACGGTTTTGCAAAGTCTTCTAAAAACCAGACAGGGTTCGTATCATTCAACCATGACCTATCTATCTACTGAAAACCTATCCAAGAGCTTTGGGGCTGACATTCTGTTCGAAGGACTCTCGTTCGGGATCTCCCGGGGCGATAAAACTGCCCTGATTGCCCGAAACGGAACCGGCAAATCCACTCTGTTAAAAATACTGGCCGGAAGGGAACCTGCCGACGACGGGGAAGTGATGATCCGCAACGGGATCCGGGTAGGGTTTCTCGAACAGGAACCGGAACTCGACGAAACGATGACCATCAACGAATTTATATCCCGGGGTCATTCGGAGATGCTGCAGATTGTCCGGGAATACGAACAAGCTGCCGAGGCACAGGCCAGGGATTTTACTCCTGAAACACAGAAACGATTTGAAAAGGCAACGGCGGCCATGGACACTGCCGAAGCCTGGGATTATGAGCAGCGCCTGCGGCAAATCCTGGGCATCCTCAACATCCATGAGCTGGACCAGTCCATTGCCACACTCTCCGGGGGAGAACGCAAACGCGTAGCGCTGGCATTTGTCCTGCTGGACAGCCCGGACCTGCTGATCCTGGACGAGCCGACCAATCATCTGGACTTGGATATGATCGAGTGGCTGGAATCCTATCTGATCAGGGCCAACGTAACTCTGTTGATGGTCACGCACGACCGCTACTTCCTCGACCGGGTCTGTAATCACATCCTGGAACTTGAAGGGAGCAATCTGTATCACCACAAGGGAAATTACGAGTATTTTCTGCAGAAGAGATCCGAGCGCAAAGAAATCGAACAGACGCAGAGGGAAAAAGCCGGGCAGCTGCTGAAAAAAGAACTGGAGTGGATGAGACGGGGGCCCAAGGCGCGTACGACCAAGTCAAAGTCACGCATTAAAGATTTTTACGAAACCAAAAAGAAAGCCGAAGATCCGACGCCGGACCGGGAACTGCAACTCGACAGCAACATGGCGCGCATGGGCAAGAAGATTGTCCACCTCAAACATATTTCAAAGCAGTACGATGAACTGACCATTCTGGATGATTTCAGTTATTCCTTTACGCGCGGGGAGCGAATCGGGATCATCGGGAAAAACGGGGTCGGCAAGAGCACATTTCTAAAAATCCTGACCGGACAGGAACCTGTTGACTCGGGCGAGGTGATCACGGGAGAGACGATTGTATTCGGACACTATCGCCAGGAGGGAATTGACATCGATGAAGACCAGCGGGCCATCGATATTCTGAGGGAAGTAGCCGAAGTCATAGAACTTGCAGACGGCAAGAAGATCTCCGCCTCACAGTTTCTCGAACACTTCATGTTCACTTCCGATATGCAATATACATTTGCCTCCAAGCTCAGTGGGGGTGAAAAACGCCGCCTGGGGCTGATGATGACCCTGATTCAAAATCCCAATTTTCTGATTCTTGACGAACCCACCAACGACCTGGACCTGGTGACTCTTCAGAAGCTTGAAGAGTTCCTGTTGAACTTCGACGGGTGCCTGATTTTAGTCTCCCACGACCGATTCTTCATGGATAAGCTGGTCGACCACTATTTTGTCTTCGAAGGAGACGGACAGATCCGGGACCACCACGGGACGTACGATGAGTACCGGCAGATGAAAGCCGAAGAAGAGCTGGAGCGAAAACGTGAAAAACGGGCAAAAGAAACACCGGGCGAGACGAAACCGGCCCCCTCTAAACCCAAAAAATCCCAAAAGGGCTTAACCTATACAGAAGAGAAGGAAGCCCAAAAACTGGAAAAGGAAATCACCCGGCTGGAAGAAGAGAAAACCAGGGTCGGGCAGGAGATGAACCGGACCGATCTGGATTACGAGGAACTACAAGAAAAATCCGTCAGATACGGAGAGCTCGAGGAACAGATTGAGGTGAAAACCATGCGGTGGCTGGAGCTTGCAGAAGGTTATCAAGAGCGGTAGAGTCGGGAAGTGGCGCGGTGGCTTAGGTCGAGGTTTGTTTTCTCCGTTT
>JBBDUH010000066.1:0-3007 GCA_040904005.1 Minisyncoccota bacterium | reverse complement strand
TTCTGGTCGTCATCGCCATTATCGGTGTTCTAGTTGCCTTACTATTGCCGGCGGTCCAGGCCGCTCGGGAAGCAGCTCGTCGGGCCCAATGTGGCAACCATCTGCGGCAGATTGGGCTGGCGATGCACAATCACCACGACACCCACAATTTCTTCCCGACGGCGGGGACCGGCTGGGATCGTATGCCGACCTTCACCGTGGAGCTCGACCAGGAAGGAGGCTTCCCTGAGGTAGGTGCCAAGCAGGAGGCTGGATTCCTCTATCAGATCCTGCCTTTCATGGAGCAACAAAATGTCTGGGAGGGAGATAACTGGGGGACGGCGCGACAGCGCGGATATCGGGTGTCAGAGGCTGTGATCGCGCCTTATTACTGCCCCAGTCGCCGTCCCGCCAAAGCCGGCGACAACACTCGTAGACAAAACGTCTATCAAGGACAGTCTTTTACTCACGATGATCCGGATGGCCGCTACCCCCTTGGAAAAAGCGATTACACTATTTGTTGCCAATCGGATGGGCCGGATAGGCTTGATAACTTCTACACGGAATTGGCCGATGATGATGCAGTCAGGGGGCTTGGCTTCGCTTGGATGACCGGAGGTTATGGATTCGCCAAACAGACTCGCTTTTGGGATGCGACCCCCAGTAGGTTAGGCTTGCAGACGTTCACCAGCATGGCGGACGGGGCCTCGACAACAATATTCGCCTCGGAAAAACGAATGGCTACGTCATCCATCGGGAGCAACCCGTCCAATGATGACAATGGTTTTAATGGCGGATGGGATAATGATACGGTCTCGCGAGCCGATCACCCCCCAGGGCCAGACGTCCCTTCGCTCAATGGCGACGAGTATTCCGGCATGGGATCGGCCCATCCATCCGGTTTCAATGCCTTATTCGGAGATGGGAGCGTAAAACATTTGCCCTATCGGACGGATACCATAGTACTGGTCCGTATGGCACACGTTGCCGACGGCCGGTCTTATGAGATGCCTTAGAGTTTATCGTTAGCTCTCCTTAGAACCCCTAACATAACCTCGCTCTTCGGCCTGATTCCCTCAAGGAATTGCTGATTACTGGGTTAAGTTAGGCGCACTTAGTTGAAACGAACACGTTTGATGTCTTTGTTTCAACTAGCACATGAAAGCATCTGAATTTAGATGAATGGGCGCACTGGCGGACTATCCGCCAGTGTTCCCTTTTTCATGAAATGGGATGCAAGATCCCTGTTTGATCCCGCCGCTTATGGCTAGGGTTGACCCCGCCTGTCTATTCTCTTGCCACTCATTCGCTCGTGACGTATCTAACATCAGCAAAGGAACAAGATTTATGTTTGCATCAAGGCCCTCACGCGGCTTCACGCTAGTTGAATTGCTAGTGGTGATTGCCATTATCGGCATGTTGGTAGCGCTGTTGTTACCGGCGGTCCAGGCTGCCCGAGAAGCGGCTCGCCGTGCCCAGTGCGGCAACCAGCTCCGGCAGATTGGCTTAGCCATCCATAATCATCACGACTCCCACAACTTTTTTCCCACCGGCGGACATGGCAGTAATCGATTGCCAACGTTCACCGTCGCTCACGATGCGGAGGGTGGATTTCCCGAAGTCGGCTCGAAACAAGAGGCGAGCTATCTCTATCAGTTACTGCCGTTTCTAGAACAGCAGAATATCTGGGAGGGAGATAATTATGGAACTGCCGAAGACCGGGGAAGACGCATCACCGCAGCCGTTATCCCGAATTTCTACTGCCCGAGCAGACGACCACCCGCTGCCATCAGTAACGATGAGTGGTCTCATGCCGATCATTACCAGGGGCAAAATATCGGCAGACCATCCACGCCACTGATGAAAGGCCGAACGGATTACACCGCTTGCTGTGAGTATGGCCGCCCTAGTCGACTTAGGCATTTTCTGCCAACTATATTTGGGAGTGATGCTGACATCGACGCTGTCGGCCTTCGCGATATGAGTTATGGCTCTGGCTTTGCGAAACGTTCGGAATATTGGCATGCCGATGGTCCGAGGGGTTTGGGGTTGGTAACGTTTTCAAGTATCTCGGATGGGGCTTCGACAACGCTGTTCGTATCGGAAAAGCGAATGTCCTCCAATGCCGTTGGCAACAATACCGAAAATGATCGCCACGGTTGGGTCGCCGGCTGGCATCGGGAAACCGTTGGGAGGGCTGACGAACTGCCGGGACCCGATATTGCCCAGAATCTTAACTGGGAACGGGCATCCGCTTTTGGCTCAGCCCATCCGGCGGGTTTCAACGCCTTGTTTGGTGACGGGGCCGTGAAGAACCTGCCCTACCGAATCGACCTCGTCACGCTAGCCCGGATGGGCCATGTCGCCGATGGTCGATCGTATGAGATGCCATGATGTTCGTGGCACAAGTGGCTGGCATTGATAAAACAACCTTCAGGAGCAGAGTATCCGCTATGCAAAGCAATCCAATGTATCTTCCCCTCTTCCTAATCGGCTGCTTGTTGACCTCCGGGTGCGGGGCTGGGGCTGGGGGAGTGACGGTGACCGGACAGGTGGTCGAAAATGGTCAGCCGATCGAGATGTCCGACTATGATGAAGAGGTAAGCGGATTGCGAGTCATTTTCGTCCCGCTTACTGAGACGGGCGAATCAAGCGGCGAAGTCTCCCAGGTTACCTCAGCAAATGAGGATGGTACGTTCACGATGGCCGGAAATATGGGGACCGGCATCGAGCCGGGCAAGTACCGGATCGGTCTGATTCGATTCAAGCGGGATGCCAGCGGCTCGGAAAAGGACCAATGGCAAGGGAAGTATGGCCCCGTCGAATCTCCCTTTGTTCAGGATATTAGTGGATCCAATAGCAAGCTAAAAATCGATCTGGCGGAGGCCCAGTAGAGCCTTGCGTCAGGCCTTGGATTCGTTCATCGGCAAAATCTGTGAAAAGCTCCCAACTCGGGGAGCTTTTCTCGCTGGTAAGGACCTTCCCCCTATGGATATCGTCAATTTAGATCAAACTGCCCCCTTTACTA
>JBBDUH010000065.1:0-3095 GCA_040904005.1 Minisyncoccota bacterium | reverse complement strand
GAATGCCTTTACTGATTCATGAGCCGCTGCAACTCCCCCTGATACTTACGCGAAACCTCCATCATCGCCGACATCTGCGTCTGGCCGGCCTTTGTTTTCTGCTTCATCTCCTTGGCCATCTTCTGAAAGAGCTCCGGATTATTATCAATCGCTCGCTCCATGCGCTCGCGCTTATCCTTCGGCAGGTTTTTCAACTGCGACTTGATCATCTTCTTGATCGCAAAGGCCTTTGTTTTGGTTGTGCCAGCCCTGGCCTTTCTTCTGGCATTTTTAAATACATCTTTTGCTTTATCGAACATTCCCATATCGAATTTATTTTAAAACCTGATTAATAAGCAACAAATCTCTTTCGCACCGTCAATCCGCCGAATTCGGTATAAATCGACTTATCTTCATTTGAAGTATATTATACTTCTCAATCATCTGCATCGATTTCTCCACGAATTCGAACGAATATTTGGGCACGACAGCTTTTAAAAGAGATTCTTTAGCAATTAGGTTATAGCTTACTAGCTTATTAACCACGTCAAACGTGGTAAACTTTCAGTCAATTAACTGCATGCAGTTTAGCATGCAATGGCTACAAGATAAATCACTTTAAAAAGTATTTGACTGTTCATTTTCAAAAATGTACTTTGTAGTTGGACAATTAAATACATTTACAACTAAAAACGAATGGTGACTAGTATGAACAACTCTCGTATCGGTAATGTATTAGAACGTATCTTCACATGGAAGTGGTTTGAAGGACTTCTCTCTGTAGCCATCTCTGTTAGCGGCATGCTCATGATGTCATTTCTATTTGTTGCATTCGCTGGTGAACTGGGTGTTCTAGCAATAGCGGCTTCTGCTGTTTTGATAATAATTATATCAACCCATGTTTTTAACTTTGGCTTATTAGCAACAACAGCTATCGTATTAGTGGGGATTCATCTGATGTGTCTTATGATCGCTCATATTTACATTCGAATATAAAAACCATTACAAACAAACCCGACCTAACACAGGCCGGGTTTTTTAAATAACTCACCCGGATGAGTTATTTAATTTTATATTAAATTAAATATCGACGGTAGCAATCTTAGCATTCGACTGAATGAATGACTTCCGCGCCGCGACATCCTTCCCCATCAAAACATCAAAGATCTTGTCGGCAGCCTGGGCATCATCAACCTCCACCTGCTTTAAGGTGCGCGTCTCTGGATTCATTGTTGTGTCCCAGAGCTCCTCGGCATTCATCTCACCCAGACCCTTGTAGCGCTGGAGCGAAACACCAGAGGCAGACTTGGCCGCCTCCTCCAGATCTTCGACATCCTCAGCGTCGGCGTCAATGAGTTCCTTTAGATACTTTTCCTTCTCGGCCTCAGTGTAAACAAACTTCTCCGTCTTTCCCTTAGTAATCTTATAGAGTGGCGGCTGCGCAATATAAATATGGCCAGCATCTATCAACGGCTCAAAGTAACGGTAAAAAAGCGTCAGAAGCAGGGTGCGAATATGAGCACCATCAACATCGGCATCGGTAGCAATAATAATCTTGTGGTAGCGCAGATCCTCAATATCAAAGGTATCACCAATCGCCGTACCAAGGGCAATCACTAGGTTCTTAATCGATTCAGACTTAAGCATCCGATCGAGACGCTTGCGCTCGACATTCAGGATCTTTCCACGTAGAGGCAAAATGGCCTGCGTGCGCCGGTCGCGACCGGTCTTGGCGGTACCACCAGCTGAGTCTCCCTCCACCACAAACAGCTCTGATTCGTGTGCCTTCTTGGTCTGGCAGTCAGCCAACTTACCGGGTAGGCGGACATTCTCAAGCGCCCCTTTCCGAATCACATTATCCTTCGCCGCCTTGGCCGCCTTCCGCGCCCGCAGTGCCAGCTGTACCTTCTTCACAATCGACTTACCATCATTAGGATGCTCTTCCAGGAAGAGATCGAGAGCATCATTGAAAACCTTCTCCACTGCACCGCGGGCTTCGGTACTACCCAGCTTGGCCTTGGTCTGCCCCTCAAACTGCACCTCCGGTAGCTTCACCGAAACGACGGCCGTAATCCCCTCCAAGGCATCATCACCAGCAAAGTTGTCATCCTTTTCCTTTAGAACACCTTCGGACCGGGCGTAGTTATTGAGTGTTCGCGTCAGAGCAGCCTTGAAGCCGGTCACGTGTGTTCCGCCTTCTTTGGTAAAAATGTTGTTGGCAAAGGCCAGAAGCCGAATCGACATCTCGTCTACATACTGAAAAGCAATTTCTACCTGCACGCCCTCAACCTCGTCCTCGTGGTAAAAGATGGTGTTGTGGAGCGGCTCATAGTTACTGTTGTAATCACGTACCAAGCTCTTAAGCCCACCCTCAAAGTAGTTAGTGACCGATGGTACCTCAAGGGCAAGCTCATCAAAGTAGAAAACTTTAGCATCATCAATCTCGCCTTCATACTCACGGGCATCAATGATGTGAACCCGTAGCCCTGGGACTAGATAGGCCTGCTGACGCAGGTAAGAAACAATCCGATCCCATTTGAACTCCAGAGTTTCAAAAACTTCAGCATCCGGGTGGAAGGTGATAATCGTACCGGTTTTATCTGACTTACCGAGCTTCTTCACATCAGCCTGCTTCGCACCAATCTTGTACTCCTGCATATACTCGCCCCCATCACGATGCACGCGCACCTGTGTCCAGCTAGAGAGAGCATTTACCACTGAGACACCAACCCCATGGAGACCACCGGATACCTTGTAACCTTCGCCGCCAAACTTACCACCAGCATGTAGAGTGGTCATAATCACTTCCAGAGCTGAGGTGCCGGTATCCTTGTGCTCATCGACAGGAATACCACGCCCGTTGTCGGTAATACGCACCTTATTGTCCGGGAGAAGGACGACCTCGATACGGTCGGCATAATCAGCCATCGCCTCATCGCGCGAGTTGTCAAAAACCTCAGTGATAAGGTGGTGAAGACCATCAATACCAGTAGTACCGATGTACATACCTGGGCGCTTACGCACCGGGTCGAGACCCTCCAGTACCTGGATATCATCTGCTCTATACCCAGTGGCTGGAGCCTGTTTTTTCTTTTTCTTTGCCATTCGTAATCTGT
>JBBDUH010000064.1:4250-18869 GCA_040904005.1 Minisyncoccota bacterium | reverse complement strand
GTGGGAGAATGACGCACAACTTTTCGGCCATGATGGCAATCAAGAGCCAGACAATCGTGCCGCCGATGTAGAAGCGCATTGTACCGGCGCGCAGCTCCTCCGCTGTCATCTGCTGGTGGAGACGCTTCGGGTGCCAGAGCTCATGTAGAAGGTAAATGGTAATTAGGGCCAGGACAGCTAGTCCTAGGCAGGTAAGGGAGAAATCAGCCCCAACGAGGGCTGCAGCGACATTACCACCTGATCCGCCACTGCTTTGCACAGCATCTCCAAGTAGCACGGCGCCATCCTCGGCGTAGGTGACTGCGCTGGCCATGGCAGGGAAGGCCAGGCTAACCAGGAAGGTTATCGCGGTGGTTAGTTTCTTCATGTATGTATCATAGCAAATAAATCTCTTTTTGACAGATATATTTTAAATCTGTATCCTGAAGATAGAAAGTAGCCTTACACAACTAAATAAAATATTAACGAAAAGAGGAGGTTGTTATGATCAAAGAAGAAACGACACCCGAAACTTCTTTGAAAAGTGAAGTCGAAGAAATCCTAGAAAAACGAACAACAAAGTCATTCAACGCTGATTCAGATCACTGGGTAGAGTTCGTGCATAACTTGGATTGTGAATATGTAGTAGCAACTATAAGGAATCGAAAACTTCATAATATTGTATCAATGAAGGGTAACCCAGATAAGCCAACCGTCTGGCTTATTAATCGAGAAACAAAGCAAATAGAATATCTTTCGATAAATTTCTCTGACTTTCATTATCCACTTATTGCAAAGGTTGATCTACAGTTGGACGGTGATTTAATGAAGGTGAATCTGGCTATTTGTGAGAAGGATAATATTTTTGATTTTCCTTCGAAAAGGATGTCAGTAGGCCAACTGATGAAATATGTATATCATTCGCACAAGTTGGTGTCAGTTAATGTGTCTATCTAAATCCTAATTCATGTTAAAAGCCCGGCTTATAAAAGTCGGGCTTTTTTATATGCAAATACTAAACACGACAACTGGTTGTCGTGTTTAGCGAGTGAGGCGATAAGTGAGAGACCCCTAGAATGGCATCGAATGTGTCATACCCGTCGATTCCTTCTTCTCCCAGTCGGTGGTGTCGATCGGTATTTCCTGAATTTCTTTACCTTGGTTGTACTTGAGATGTCCGTTTTCTAAAGCATAGTCATAAATATTCTTTGTGACACGGACGTCCTGAATGCAGTACTCGCGGATCTTATCAATCTCGCCCTGCTTCCACCAGGTGACGGCCTGCAGGCCATGCCCGGACTTCTCTTCACCAAGCGTTGCTTTTGCGACATCATCAAGCTTAATCCGTCGACCGAGACTTTCGTAAATTGCTTCCAGTAGGTCGATGCTCTTTATCTGCGTAAGGTCACCATGGTAGTACTTATTTAAAAGTGGAATGTCGAAGTGGTTGGAGTTGTAGCCAATTAGGCTGTCGGCCGACTCAATGATTGGCCAGAGATCACCGAATTCTTCCTCCAAAAAAGAGCTGTACTCATTAGTTTTTGAATCGTAAATTGCAAGTACAGAGATATCCAAATCTGCCGCATGGCGGGAGCCAACGTCGCGGAAGGTGTTTTTAGTTTCTATGTCAAATACAATATTTCTCATACTGAAATGTTTTTAGTTTGTGATCAGCTTGTTTAGTAGTTTACTCCGTCTCTTCATCATCAGTCGTTGTGAAGAAATCAACAACTTCTGCTTTCTTAACAGTGGTTTCTTCGCCAGTGGCAAGCTCCTTGATGGTGACGTCCCCACTCTCTACTTCATTGTCGCCAACAACGATGACGAATAAGGCTCCGTCATTGTCAGCGCGAGAAAGCTGTGTGCCCACGGCAGTGCCGGAGATGTTCACCCGGGTTGTCAGTCCAAGCTCCTGGATGTCGTCTGCAATTTGGTAGGCAAAGGTGGCGTGCTTCTCGGAGTCGAGCAAACAGATGTCGACATCGATATCACTTAAAAACTCTGGCCACAGCTTGTGCGCATCAAGGAAGTCGGCGATGGTAACATCACCGGCGCCAAAGCCAACGGCAGGACTCGATTCGACCGCAAACATATCAAGAAGATTGTTATAGCGACCACCACCAAAGAGAGAGCGGTTATTCTCGGGTGAGGTGTCGAAGATCTCAAATACCACACCGGTGTAGTAGGCCAGACCGCGAATGAGAGAGGGCTCAAAAATAGCATTGCCAATACCACGTTCAAGTAATTCATTCTGCAGCTTCTCAAGTTCATTAGCCGATTCCGTTAGTTCGGAAAATGTTTCTCTTAGCGAAGCGACATCACCGATAGATAGGTAAGTCATTAGCTTGTCTACCTGCTCGGTGTTTAAAATATCAGCAACAGCCTCGCTAAAGCTGTCCGGATCTAGCTTGTTCTTCTTATCAATCAAGGTGGCTAGCACACGTTTGTCTGTATCGCTAATACCAAGTACATCACTGGCAAAGGCGTTAAAAAGCGCGCGTGAGCTAATCTTGATAATGAAGTCATCCTCTGCTGCACCAAAGTTTTGCAGAAGTTTATGAGTAATCGAAATAATCTCAAGTTCGGCCAGGAGATTATTAATGCCAAAGATGTCCGCATTGAGCTGCCAGTGTTCGCGCAGGCGGCCTTTCTGTGGCTGTTCATAACGAAAGACATTGGCTACAGAGTACCAGCGCACCGGCGTTGGTAGTGACTTCTGGCGGCGGGCTAGCATCCGCGCCACCGATGGTGTCATCTCTGGTCGCAGCATGACATCGCGGCCGCCACGGTCCTCAAAGCGATAAGACTGCTCGCGTGCAAGCTCATCGCCACTCTTGGCATCATAGAGCTCGGCCGGCTCAATTATCGAGGCATCAATCTCTTCGTAGCCAAATTGGCGCAAAGTGACGTGCATCACATCCTCAATGTAGCGACGGCGCTTGAGCTCATCTGGGTAGAAGTCGCGAACACCTTTGTAGTTGTCGATAGAAACTGGCTGGTTGTTGGTCATGTTGCTATAGTAGCACTGTCATTTGATTAGCTCAATAATGCACATAATCTATAAAAAAATTGGTGAAACATCGCTAGAAGCGCTAAAGCGTTTTCGCAAGGAGGCAGGAAAGCTAGAGGAGACACTTTCGTATGCCGGCAGACTGGATCCGATGGCATCCGGGCAGCTTTTGCTTTTAGAAGGGGAGGAGAATGATCGTCGTGATGATTTTCTTGATCTGGATAAAAACTATGAATTTTCAATTCTTTTTGGAGCAACAACTGATACCTTTGACTTACTCGGGTTGGTGGAGCTTGCAGAAAATACAGATTTACCTTTAACGGTAAATCGTTTAAATGAAGTTCTACAATCATTTATTGGAAAGTGGGAAATGGTGTATCCGCCTTACTCAGCTCAGACCATTGCTGTAGACGGAAAAAAGATACCGTTGTGGCAGTTGGCACGTGCTAACTGCCTGCCGAGTAATTTACCCACAAAAGATGTGGAGGTATACGAAGCTAGTTGTATGGAGATTACAGAGATTACGACTGAGGATGTTTTGAATTATATCGAGACTAATATTCCAAAGGTTTCTGGCGACTTTCGTCAGGAGGAGATCATTGCTCGCTGGCAGCAGGTGTTGGCCGATGCAGATAAGCCGCTTCAGTTGGCACATTGCTCTGTTTCTGGCTCAGCTGGTCTTTACGTGCGCCGGTTGGCATATGAAGTCGGCAGTAAGCTTAGCTGCCCAAGCTTAGCCTTCTCGATTGATCGGACTGCAATTGATGTACCGGAAAACCTGATCTAATCAGCAGCCTCAGCCTTGGCTAGTCGATGGATGCTTGTGCTCACAGTCTCCATTATCTGAAAGTAGAAATTAAAGCCACCCTCGCCCAGAGCGGTGAGATCGGGGTTGTGTACTGATTCGCTAATACCGCGGATGAGATTCCAGTGCACAACTGCTCCACCAAAAAAGAAGCCCGACCACTCTAGAAGCTCCATCGGATCCTGCCAGTCATCTTCGTCAGCAAGATAACGATCCTGCATGTCGACTAGTTTTTGGCCAGTAGCTTCGGCCTTTTTGTTTACAGTATCAGCAGCATCATCAGTTTCGGAAAATTCATCGATTTTTTCACTATGATGTAGCGCTCTACTTGCCAGTTGATCGATGTCTTCAGCAGAAAAAATCTCTCCAGCTATAAAGCCTTCCTTGCCGCGGGTGAGAAATTCATTGGTTGCAAGAGCAAATGCCTTGACCTCTCCGAGTTTTTTCCATAGGTGTTCGTTCATAGTATGTAAAATTAGTGAACAATTTGATAATTTCTCCCCACAGGGAGTGTAACAAGAATCCTGATTTTTAGCCACTTTCTGGTTGTCGCAGAAGCTGATTTATGAGATACTTTCGAGCGGAGGATGTTAATTTATAACTTACACAAAATAGAGGAGGAGGCATGAAGGAAACCGATAAGTTTCGTTATATTCACTCGGGTCGTCTGATAACAGACATATCAAAGGCTAATGTCAATGAGTTGAAAGACTTAAATGAGATGTTCAGCAAAGAATTCTCAACAAACAAAGACAGTCCTTGGATTGCCGTCGAGAGCAAAACTCTCATTACTTGTTTCGAAGCCCTGAAAGGTGCTAAGAAGATAACGTCGCAAAGACTTAGAGAAGAAGAAGTCAAGGACGAGACAAAGTTAGCTAGACATCAACTTTTCTCTGATCCGGAGTCAGTAATTACTCAGTTGGAAGCCTTTCGAGAAAATATCAAAGCCCGGATAGGTGATGTTGAGACCGCCTTCAAAAGGCTTTCGGCTCCTGTTTAGAATTTCACTAAAACCACCGCAGTAGACCTGGGGTGGTTTTTTATATACAGATTTGTTTTAAGAAATTTCAGCAGTACAGTGTGGGCACCGGCTAGCTTCAGAAGCAATACCCTCTTTACAGAATGGGCAGATGCGGGCTTGGGGCTCTGGGCTGGCTTCCTTTTCACGTTTGAGTGAATTGATGTACTTTATGATCAGAAAGACAGAGAAGGCGATAATAACGAACTCGACAACCGTACTTATAAAGGTGCCGTAGTTTATTACAATCGCTTCATTGACCTCAGTGGCAGCCCGGAGAACAAGGTCTTTACTAGCGAAGTCAACATTGCCAGTAAAAAGACCGATCGGTGGCATAATGACATCCTCAACGAGGGAGGTGACAATTTTGGAAAAACCGGCGCCGATGATGATACCAACGGCGAGGTCGATGGCGTTGCCGCGGACAGCAAACTCCTTAAATTCTTGCAGTAGTTTCATTTTTTTATTTAAATTAGTAATTCTAGCGTGTCCGCTCTTCATTATAACAAGTATGACGCAGACAATAAAAAATCCACCACATTTGTGCTGTGATGGATTTAGTGAGAATTATTTTATTCTTGTTGCAACCTGACTGCAACCTGAGCTAAGGTTCCGGCAACAAAACCAACAATCAGGGCGTATGATATTGGGATGGAAAGGACTCCACCTCCAACAACAATACTCAATTTTCCCAGCGTACCCATCTCCCATGCGGTTGAGAAGTAGGTAAGGCAAAGAGCAATAAATAATGCAATTACGGTAGATATTAGTAGTAAAACAATTCCTTTACCACCAGGTTCCTTTACTTTCTTCATCTATTGTTCCTCCGTTTTATTTGTGATTTATTTATAAGTGCGAATCTATGCAAATAATACTACTTAGTATACTAGTTTGTCAAGGTATTACTCTTTTTTTTAAAACAAATGTACACCTCAGGAGTACTTCCTCACTTTTCTTGCGAAAAGTTCAGAGCGCAGGAGTTGGTGTAGAAGCGTTGGCTGGTACCTTTGCGTTCATAGTTAATATTTCTCTTATGTTTGACAAGTGAGCGCAAACGAATTGAATTGATTGACAATTACACAGCTGTGATAGTATAAATGATGTGCAGTTATTAGTTTATTAATACTTCCATATGGAACACGAAAACATGAACAATCAAGAAAACAGGCCGGAAAATCAAGGAGGGCAGCAGATGAACCAACCACAAGACCAGGAAGGTGGTGGTACAAACACTATTTTGATCGTACTACTTATTATCATCGTGCTCGTTGTCGGCTTCTTCCTTCTTGGCGGAGCTGATACACCGGAGGATGTTGATACGGCAACTACTACTGAAGAAGCAGCAGCTGGTGTTGAAGTGAATCTTGATGGTGATACCGCTGACAGCGAGGTTGAGACTGAGGCGGCTACTCAGTAGCATCCTTTTAACGACCCGTGAATGTAAAAACACCACTGGCTGCAGCCAGTGGTGTTTTTTTGCTTATTTTTCCTGCACTATGATCCTGTTTGGTTACAGTAAAATTATAATCGATTCACACCGCACCCTACTCTTCATAAGAGGTTTGGGAATCATTTAAGGAGTATTAATGCGCTTATTTATGTATTAGAATGGATAAGCAGATTAATCGTTTCTAATAATATTTTTGTATGGGAATTATCACATGGATCATACTAGGTGGTTTGGCTGGCTGGGTGGCTTCTGAGTGGATCATTGTTGGTGGTGACGATGGTATTGGGATTATTGGCAACATTATTCTCGGTATTGTTGGTGCTGCTGTTGGTGGTTGGATTGCCGAGAAGCTTGGCGCCAAGCAGGGTGGGGCAGTTATGAGCTTTATCTGGGCGGTTGTTGGTGCTGTGGTTATCCTGGCGCTGGTGAATCTAATTTTCTAGGTGGTTAGGAACCCAGGAAAAAAGGAGACAGGGTATAGGTGTATAGTTGGAAACCCCGCCAATAATTGGATTATTGGCGGGGTTTTATGTTAATAATTGTGGCCTTTGCTGTTTTCTTGGTAGCGGCACCTTAGTTCCATAATTTGCCGAAAGGCAATAATGAGTACAATAGTTGTGATTATTGTAGTTAGGATAAATACTTGACCAGTAAGATTTATCCCAATTATCTGTGGAATATAAAGCCAGCCAAAGAAAGAAATCACAAGACAAGTTGCAATAGCTTCCAATGGCATGTACCAAGAAGTTTTCATTAGTGTTCTTTCTTGATCTTCCATGCGAAGCCTCGTTTTTGTTTATTGTTAAGATTACAAGTCGTTCTCTATTATTGCTATCTAAGAATTATTTGTCAAGCTGTTTGCAAATAAAGTCAGCGACAGCGAGGCGGGATATCCTGCCGCCTGCAGTTTTTACACCGATGTACTCCAGCTTGGGGATATCAATGGTCTCATTCGCAAGTTCGAGGCAAAAGTAGTCACCGGCTGGGTTGGTGAGTCGCGCATCAGCAACTGTAGTAATGATTTCTTCCTGCTTCTGTTTTGAGAGTGTGAAAGGGTTTACTACATTATCAAACTCCTCCGAATTTAAGTTTGCCATTGTAAGATTATGTAGTTTTTAGTTCTCGAAAAGTTTGCCGCGATACTCATCGATATCACGCTGCTCCCAGTCGTAGAAGTGATCGCCATCATCCTCAATCTCCTGTGCCAGCTCAACACCAACAAAACGCCAGTGCCATGGTTCAAAAATATAATAAGCATTTCCTTCGGGGTACGAGAGAACAAAGCCGTAGTCGTGGGCATTATCCAGGAGCCACTCGTATGCTGCGGTGCTGGCGAAGTCTTCAAAGTTTGCCGCCAGCTCCGGAGTAGTAAAGTCAGCGGTAGTGCCGAGCTGATGCTCGGAGTAGCCCTGCTCGGCCGAGAACTGATTGGCGGTACCAGCCCCGTAGGTGATGGTGTAGCTATTATTGATGCTGTTCTGCTCCTGGAAGGAGCGAAAGGCAGATATCACCTTGAGTTCGATATCATCATTCTCGGCATCCTCAATCATGTCTTCTAGAAAGGGATAGGCGTGCTCATGGAACTGCTCAACATCACGATTGTAAACATAGTCGCGGTCAATGCGAGCGAGATCTGACGGTACATAGTTTTCACTCAAAAAGAAGACGCGCGAGTACTTCTTTAGCAGCTCCGGGTCGACGGAGGTGTAGCGGGCGATGTCGCCAACCGTTGCGCCCAGCTCCTCAATCCGCTCCTCAAACTCCTCGTTGCGGTTCTCGGCCACCTCTAGATCCTCTCGGAGTTCTTCATTATCAGCCTCAGTGGCAGAGAGTTGTTCGCGGAGTTGCGTTAGCTGCTCCTGGAGATCTACTTGGGTTTCCTCGTACTGGGTAATCTGCTGCTGGCTTTGGTCAAGCTGGATCCAGAGGTAGACACTGCCAGCTATGGCCAGGACAGCAATTATACTTACTACTATAGACTGCCAATTATTCTGCTCATTTAGTGTTTCGATCATAGGGTAAGTATAACAGCTAACTGTTGTTTTTATAGTAAAAACCGTAAGGCTGGAAGCATTAATAATTTAATCCCCAAGAGATTCAGGATTAACTCAGTAAGCTCCACTGCTTCACTTATCTATACTACTCAAAGTACTCTGCGCAAAAAGATGTTCCGTGCGGCGGATTTCCTTCAAGTTTATCGGTATCAAACTTTTCGGTGTATGCTCTTCGCATTGCTTCTGGAAAATAACTAAATGGACAGACCGAAGTATAGAATATATTTCCATTCCATTCTGGATCTTCATAGTACCTATTACGTACTTGTGAATCATATACTCCAAAGTCCCAGTTTCCGGCCCCAGGGTTTGTGCCTACGGTATATCCGATAATATCACCTGCTTTAAAGGAGATCTGGTAAGCTATTTCATTATCTCGACTATCTGAAGAAGGTTCGCTGGGGAACACTTCTTTGATTGATTGAATAGGTTCTGTGATATGTGCGAACCGCATACTTATCTCACAACTAATTTGGAAACCAAGCCAATATGGACCACCTACGTAATGTGCACCTGTCACGAGGGTCATATCTGTCGGTGCATACACAGATACACGTACGCTATTTGTGCCAATATAGCTATGGGTTTTAAGATTTTGACCATCTCCCATTGTTGGAGGAGGAACTATATACTCAATTTTACTTACATCGGTGATATGGTGTGTAAAGATAGGGTATCTATTATTGCTGCATAATGCGTCTGAGTCAGTGTTTGTTGTTGTGATTAATGGCAGTGGTTCCGTTATAGGCTCAGTCTTGCTAGGCGAAGATGTGAGACTAGAAGAACTCTGCTCTTCTACTTGAGATTCCGTTAATCCTTCATAGTTGATGTCAGGCACTTCATTTGTGATAGATCCTGGGTCTTGCGCAACCTCTTCTCTGCCCACATTAAGCTGAAGGAACTGCTTTTGTATCCAATACAGCTCTTCTTCGGGTATCCCTCTTTCTGTAAGTTGAATTATATATCTCTCTATTTCAGCGTATCTTTTAGCGCTTATCCCAGAAGCTGCAGCAATTTCAAGCTCTTCCTTAAAAGAGCGGAGTTCTTCTGCGTCTACTACATCTTCACGGGTTTCGATTTGCTGGGAGGTCATCAATGGGGACACGATAAAATATCCTGATATAAGAAGGATAAGTGTAATAAGAAGTAGCGAATATAAGAAAAACTTGTTCATTCTTATTTATTATATATCACTTATTCTTTATAAAAGATTGCTCCGCAGACTGGAAACGTTTAGAACTATTGATTGGTATAAAGTAGCTGATAATTTGAGTGAGTTTGTTTAATAAATTATGACAAATCAATATTTATCTGGTACTTTGTATGCATGAAGAAACAAACTTACGCAGAAGCTACTAAAAATTCTCCGCCCAACAAGTTACTAATCCAAGCACTTGAATTTACCAAGCAAAGAAATAAAACTTTAGACATTGGAGCAGGCTCTCTTAGAGATTCATTGTTTCTTAAATCAAAAGGTTTTAGAGAAGTGACTGCGATTGATAAAGAAATCCCAGAAGCTAGTGCAGAGGAGATAAACTTTATACATGGAAAAATTGAAGAATTCGACCTCCCTCAAGAAGAGTATGATTTAGTAGTAGCAATAAACTCATTACCTTTTTTAAGTAATGATGATTTTAAAAATATCTTCCCTAAAATATCGAATTGTTTAAATGACGGTGGAGTTCTTTGCTTTACCCTGTTTGGAGATAAAGATGGATGGAATTCTGCAAGCAAGAAAGAGAAAATGAATTTTCACACCAAGGATAATGTACTGGATATGTTAGAGGGGTTTAGTGATATAAAAATATTTATTGAGGAAGAAAGAGAAGGAAAAACAGTAAACGGTCAGAAAAAGCATTGGCATATATTTAGAGTTGTTGCTGTTAAATAACAATATAAAAAGAGGAATTGTCTTATAATAACAATTCCTCTTTAGGTTGGTTTTGTGCTTTTTTGATTAAACATCACCACCACAACTATCATCACCGTGGCAATCAAAATCTGGACAACATTCAGCATTTTTAGCTGGCTTCCAGTTATCACTTACTTCACCAAAATAATTTAAAGCAAGTTTTCTCGTCTCCTTCGAAGTGAGTGCATCTTTTTTCATGGATTGAACACCAAGTGTAGGAGTTGGAGTATGATGCACAAATCTTCCCAGATAATCTCGGCAAAAGTTTTGATAATCCCGAGTGTACATGAGAAATTCGTGCCAACCTATATCAATCTTCGGTGAAGGTGATATTGGTTTTCTGGTTATTGTGCATAAAAGCAGGAAAAGCAATGTGTCCTCAAAAAGCTGTTCAGCTTTTTCGTGGGACATATCATGTTTCCGCTTCAAGCGTTCAATCATTTCAGGATGCTTGTATCCTAAAACATTTTCAAGTTTAGAATTCTCCTGTGGTCTAGGAGTGCTCGTTTTTAATGTACTCATTGGTCTTACCTCATCGTTTTGAGGTTGCGATTCCAGTTCTGTTAAATATTATATCTTAATACAAGATATGTCAAATCAATGCTCCGCGGACTGGAAGCGTTTAGAACTGTTGATTGGTCTGATTTGTATAATAAAATTAAAAAGCCTTGCAATACATTTCTGTATCACAAGGCAATTTTTGATTGATTATTACTCACTCTTCTTCTTGGATGTACCCATAAACACGATATGGGTAACCATTACCAACATTGACGCCAGAAATAATATGGATAAGTCTCAAATTTGGCTTATCCATAAGTATTTGCAAATAAGTCTCGTAAAGTTTAGGGGTACTTTCTTCTCCTTCGACAGCTTTTGCATTAGCTAGCGCTTGGTTGCATTTGTCGATGCTGTGCCATTGCACCAACCTGTCAGAATAAACATATTCAGCACCCTTTACTACATCGGCCCTAAATCTTTCCTCTGTTTCAAATCCTGGGTCTAGGAAAATAGTTTGAGGGTTATCAAAGCGTTTATCTGTATAGTGCGGATCAAGATCTCTAGAAGAAATCTTTTTAGTTTTATCTGTCATCGCAGTGACAGTATTGGTAGCTCTGGTTATATCCATAACCTCCTCCTTCATTTAGTTTTAATTTACATTCAGATTTAACTTTACACTATTTAAATCTAATGTCAAGTAAGTGCTCCGCAGACTGGACTCGAACCAGTAACCCCCTCGTTAACAGCGAGGTGCTCTACCATTGAGCTACTGCGGAATGAGAAGAATGATAAAAAGCTTGTTTTTTATCTTTTCTTCGAATGAACGCAGCAAGCTATGCTTACTGCGGAATAACGTCTATCAATATAGCAAAAAAGCTGAGTTGTTTCCAGGAAAAATGCTAAGCTTTAATTATGAAGAGTGTCTACATAATTCATGGCTGGGATGGAAGCCCTGAAGAGCCGCTACATCAATGGCTAAAAGCTCAGCTAGAAAGCAAGGGATATCAAGTAACAGTTCCTGCTATGCCTAACCCTGAAGTACCTGTTATCAAAGATTGGATTTTAAAAATAATGGAAACAGTTGTTCCTAGTGACAATGTTATTTTGGTTGGTCATAGTGTCGGCTGTCAGGCAATACTTCGATCGGTAGAGGTATTAGCAGAAGGCACAAAGATAGCTGGAATTGTGCTGATTGCACCATGGATGGAATTGGATGAACAAACCGTTCAGGAGGAGGGCGAAGAAGTGAGAGAGATAGCTCAACCGTGGATGGAGACTCCTATAGATTTTAAGAAGGTGAAGAAACATACAGATAGAGTAATTACTATATTTTCTGACAACGATCCGTATGTACCGGTTAGTCAAAAGGATTTATTTGAGGATAAGTTAGATGCAGAGACTTTTGTACTTGAAGGATATGGACATTTTTCTCCTGCCGATGGAGTAGATAAACTCCCTGTTGTTTTAGATGTAATCGAAAGTATTAAGCAGTCTTAGTGCGGCATGATATAATGGCCGTGGAGGCAGAATGTTAGGAAAGAGTGCTCTAACCGCCGAGCTGAAATCCTTATAAGACAGCTAATTTTTAAATACATATGGCTATCAACACCAACCTCAAGGTAACTAACTTAGAAGCCGATGATGAGTTGAAGGAGTATCTGGCGAAGCGGCTTATTAAGTTTGAACAGTTTGTTGATTCTGATGACACCAGCGCAATTGCTGACGTTGAGCTGGAGCAGCGTAGCGGGCAGAACACGGGAAGTATTTATCGAGCCGAGATCAACCTGAAGATTGCTGGTGCATATCTACGCGCTGAGGAAGAAGCAGAATCAATTCGTAACGCAATTGATTCTACCCAGTCTGATATTGTTCGTCAGTTGAGAAAGACAAAGGACAAGCGTCAGAGTCGGATTCGTGCCGGTGCACGTAAGATGAAGGATATGATCCAGGGTCTTTACCGGTGGCGCGATCGTGATAATGAGTAAATAATTATTCTGGTATACTAAATTTATCTATGGGAAAAAGACAGGTAGGCACAAGTACAAATGCACTCCAACACATTGCTTTTGTAGCCGTGGTTTTGTTTGGCTTAGTGATGGCCTACGCTATCCATGTGACAAGTAAAGTAGTCGCTGAAGCAGAGGCGAATCACTATAACTTAACTCAGCAAAGTTTAGAGGAGTCCAATGCTGAAAGGGGTGATAATTAACAACTACGATTGATTGCTGTAATCTTTGTAAGTCATCTCGGTACTCCCGGCTGGCTGCACTACATCGATGACAAGCTTGCCTTCCTCTAGGTGGGCTTTTTTAATGAGAACTCGTTTTCCATCAGCAAAGAAGTGAGCTTTGGGCCAGTCGGTGAAGGCGCGAATTTTACGAAGGTTTTTCTCCGGGTCAGCAGAGAGATTTATTTCGCCGTCGCTGGCAGTAAATTTATGACTATATGTTGCCTCTACCTCTTTCTGCGGAGTAGGGTTAAGCTTGCCTTCAGTCCAGGCCGGAATTGTTTGGGCGAGCAGTTTTCCTCCTGCGTTAATAAGTAGTTGCTCCAGCTCTGGATACGCTGGTGGCCAGTCGCTTACCACAACCTGGTCCTGAGCAATTATCGGCCCATGGTCCATCCTTTCGTCCAGCTCAATAATACTTACACCAGTTTCATCGGCTTCTAGTATGGCGCTACGAATTGGGGCTGGGCCGCGAAATTTTGGCAGCAGTGATGGGTGGAGGTTAAGAGTATTGTGATTTGGAAGATGGATGACCTCTTGCGGCAGAATATGACCGTAAGCAAAGACGACAAAAAGCGGCCAGCCTCCTTGGGGAGCAGCAGTCATTAGAGTGTTTATAAAATCGGAATCAATGCGCTCGGGCTTCAAGACTGAAATGTTACGTTCCTCCGCCCATTTAGCAACTGGGCTGGCGGATACTTTCTGCCCCCGACCTTGAGGTTTGTCTGGTGCTGTCACCACCATGGTTGGAGTTAGACCATTGTTTTCTAAAATAGAGAGCACGCGAGCTGAAATTTCTGGAGTGCCGAAGTATACAAAGGGGATTGGGGCAGGCATGGATTAATTGGTTAGTTCATCCTTACTCTCAGTCGGTACATCCTCCACATCCGTTGCCTTATCAATGAAAAGGACTCCATCCAGATGGTCGGTCTCGTGCTGAAATATTTGTGCTAAAAGACCGCTGGCACCAAGCTGAAAGGCAACTCCATTTTTATCCTGGGCCTGGACAGACGCCTGGACGGACCGCTCTGTTTTTCCGTACTTTCCTCGCACCGATAGACAGCCTTCATCCAGGGTAATTTTCTTCCTGGATGTGCTGATAATATCTGGATTAATAAAGATCATATCTTCGGCCTCTGGATTTTCTTCGGTGGCAAAAACGGCACCGCTGACGATAAAGATGCGAACCGATTTTCCGATCTGAGGTGCAGCAATAGCAATACCATCCTTGGTGTCGTGTAGGGCTGACTTCATGTCGGCGATAATCTGCTTTATTTCTGGGCTGGTTATCTGGTCTTTGGAGACCGGTTTTGCCACTTCTCTTAGGACAGGGTCGCCGGCTTGCTTGATGTCTGTTTCTTTCATTGTCCTTATACTAGCAAGTTTCTCTTCTTACTTAAAGCCATCTAGAGCAGACTGCGCGGGTGGGCGTTGATATTTATAGACAGAGGGAGAGAGTAGAGCTTCTCCAGCACTTCCTCATTTATCCAGTCTTTGCGCTTGATCTGCAGTAGAGCGTGAGCAGTATAGCCGCGACCACGGGCGCTAGGATAAACGATCAGATTATGATCGGCAAAGAGCCGACGAACATTCCCCATCTGTTTCTTAACAGTTGCAGGCTTCCCGCTGGCAGTAAGCTTAATTAGGTAAGAGAATGGGGGGT
>JBBDUH010000064.1:0-4150 GCA_040904005.1 Minisyncoccota bacterium | reverse complement strand
ACAGTTGCAGGCTTCCCGCTGGCAGTAAGCTTAATTAGGTAAGAGAATGGGGGGTAAGAGAACTTTTCGCGTTCAGTAATTTGATCACGGTAGAAGCGAGCAACATCCCCAGTAATGGCTTGATTGAAGATATTTACGTGTTGGCTGCGCGTCTGGATGATAAAGGTGTCTCGGCTTTTCTCGCGGATGTCGAGCAGGAGAGAGAACAGTCTTTCGGCAGCAGAGATGTCGGGAATGGCTAGCAGCGAATCTGCAGTGATGATGATGCTGCAATCCACCTCATGCTCGAGTCGGTTGATCCCAAGCTGGGTGGTTAAAAGCACACCGTGGTCAGCTGCCTGGAATGCTGCTAATTTATCATTCAGCTGCTTCTCGGTCTTAGTGATATCGTTGTCGATTTGAAAAACAGGTAAGTCTGGTAAGTTTTTTGCCAGCACATCGGCCACGAAATCAATCCCGACTCCTAAAGCCTGCAGTCTCCAGCTTTGACAGTGACTGCAGCGGCGCAGACTTGTCTCCTCCGTTTTGCAGGTACGGCAAATGTAAGAACGTTCGTTGCCAGGTTTGTCTACAAGTACCAGCGGGTAACCACAGCGCTCACAGGCAACCGTCTCTCCGCAGTCATTGCAGATAGAGAAGGGTCGGCGACCGCGGCGAGATACAAACAGAAGCACCTTCTGCTTACCTTCGGCGGCTTTGCGAATCTCTGCTGCTGCAGCTGGGCTGAATAGCCTTACTCCGTCGCCAGAGGCATTTTTAAGACTGCGCATATCAACCAAGGATCCTTCCGGCCCTTCTTTGTGGTGGAAGGTTGGTTTGAATAGCCCGCCAATCTCATCCTCTCGGTACTCCCAGATTGTTTCGGTTGTTAAGGCATTATCAGCCAGAACACAGTCGCGCTTGAACTCCTTTGCTAAGTGGCGGGCAAAGAGACGTTTATCTAGGTAGGGGCGTTCGATCATCTTGTAAGCTTCGTTGGCTTCGTCGGTAATGATAATGACGCCAATATCTGCTCGCGGAACAGAAAGAAATGGGACAGTGGCCACAACTACTACGGGTTTGTTGCTACTGACTACTTCATGCCAACGGGAGAGGAGAGTACTTTTCTTCAGGCTACTGTCAAAGCGGATGATAGTAGTTGCTGCTTCAAGCTGTTTCTCCAGCTCCTTTGCTTGGTGGGTTGTGGGGGCGCAGATAAAGACAGACTGATCCTTCTTTATGTATGTCTGGATTAATGACTGGATGTACCCCAGTTGCTTTTTCTGCGTAGCCTGAATAATTTTTGGGGTTGGGGCGGCCACATCAGGAAGAAATATGTCGGCAGAAATATCGGGAAGCTCGTCGCTGCCAGAGATAATCTCAGCTGGAGTTAGGGCTCTCACGGCTGCGCCGGCAGTTACCCCGCTAAAGCGCGCAAAGGAAGTGCAGGCAGTAATGAAGTGCGCAAAGAAGAGCTGTTTACCGATACTTTTTAACTGCTTTATTTCGTAGGGCGCTTCCTTGAGAGCTGCCTTCATATCCTTAGCGGCGACACAGGAAACAGCGATACCGGTAACGGTTCGATTTTGTATCGGAATTGTCACTAATGTACCGCTGGGTACGTGCTGCGGCGAGTAGTAGCTTAGTGATGGAGCCCGTATTCCTTTTGCTAATGGGAGAACATCGACGACATACATGATTTACTTAAATTTCACTGACCGTTACCCGTCCGTTTACAGAAACGAAGATACTGCCATCTCCGAGCACAAAGACAGGGTTGGAGACATTTTCGACAACTGGCTGAAAGTTCTGGGTGTTTTCGCTCGGATTTATTTCGATTGCGTATACGCCGCTATCAGTAGAGAAGAAGATGACGTCGCTGCGACCAGGGTAAAAGGCGATGTCGCTAACTGGCTGGTTGTTGTAAACACTGACACCACAGGTGCCCTCAAAACAATTAAAGTACTCCAGGGCAGATGAGGCTTCGGCTGTCCACTGAGCGATGATGTTTGTACCGTTATCTACGTAGACCTGAATGCTGCCATCAGGAGATATAACCGGGTCGGTAGCTGACGGAGCGGCCTGGCTCTGCTTACTAACCAAAGCTGCAGCGATGTTTCCTGGAACCTGGACAACCCGGCGACCAGCTTCTGAGATCAAGAAGGGAGCAACGAGGGATGTCTTACCAGCTTCAGTGGTGATGCTGTCAGTCCAGGGCCAGTATCTGTCTCGGGCGACAAGCACCTGATGACTGCCTGCAGAAACATTATAGATTGTTGCTGAGTTTGGGTTGAGAGCGTCCGTGCGAGAACGGTCAATGAAGACACTGGCACTTGAGCCAACAGGGGTAATCTCGAGCATGCTGTTTGGGCCAAATTTTTGATTAATAAAAAAGAGCGCAATTATTAATACAATAACCACTCCAGTGATCCAGATGAATCTTTGCTGTCTCTCCTTATTTTCTTTTGTTGCTTTTTCCATTAGCTACATAGTCTCAAAAAACAGGACTTAATTCAAGCGGTTGTTTATCTGCTGAGTGGTCGGTATTATGAGGATATGAGTTTAGTTCCACGTATTGCGATTGATTGCGGTTCGCAGAATACCCGCGCCACGCTTAGCGGAGCGGGCAGTGGTATTTTTTCTACTCGGTCATTGGCGGTGCGAAATGTTGTAAAAAAGCAGATTGTTGCCGTTGGTGATGCCGCAGCAGAGCATAATTTAGTCTCAGGGGAAGAGCTGATCACCCCAATAAAAAATGGAGTGATGGTTGATCATCAGGCAACCGTGGCTCTTCTGCAGTATGTTTTGTCCTCGGTGCTATCCTGGTGGAATATTTTTCAGCCCAAGGTCGTGTTGGCAGAGAGCCTGTCACTTAGTCAGGCAATCTCTCAGGCTTTTGGTCAGGCAGTGCAGGCAGCTGGTGGTGGCATGGTGTACATGGCGCCAGTTCCAACCTTGGCAGCGCTTGGGGCCGGTGTTGACCCTCATGATTCAAGCGGTAGTTTTATTCTGGACATCGGGCACGGCACAACGGAGGCAGCGGTGATAACACGTGGCACTGCCGTTTCTAGCCAACACATTGCTTTTGGTGGCAAGAACATCGTTACTGCCATTGGTCGCTACATTCAGGAGGAGTATGACGCTACTGTCGATATGATTGTGGCGGAGAAGATTCTGCATACCGTTGGCACTGCTTTGTGTCATGATAATGAGAAAACTCACACCTTTTACGCCAACGCAGTTGATACTGGTGAGGCTTGCAGTCTGCAGGTCTCCTCAAACGAGATAGCCGAGGCCATCAATAAACCATTGGCAGAAGTAACCTCCTTGGTTGCTGCCTTGGTGAAGGAAACACCACCCACACTCCTGTCTGACATTGCCGAAAAGGGAGTGACCATTACTGGTGGAGTTGGTAATTTGCCCGATATTGCTACTTACCTAACACGAGAAATATCAATTCCGGTTTACGTAGCCTCGCCGTCGCAGCAGGCAGTGATCCGTGGCGGCCGCGAAGCCCTAAAATTCCTTCCGGCTTACAGTCGTTTAATTCCACAGTCCGGCAACTAACCATGTTTCAGACCCCACTACATCATTGCTATCTTGTATCGGCCCGCGATGTGTCTGCCTGCACTGAGACTGTACAGGAGAAGTTGAGAGCGACAGTTGGTGCAGACCCGGCTCTTAGTATCGAATCCATAACCATGGATATCCTGACCATTGAGATTGCCCGCGAGCTGCGCGAGCGGGGTCAGCAGAAGGCGAGTGGCGAAATCCGTTGCTTAATTTACGGCTTCAATACGATTACCGTCGAGGCCCAGAACGCTCTTCTGAAAATTATTGAGAACCCTGCCGCAGGCACTCACTTCTTTTTTGTTACTCCTGACGTGTCGAATCTTCTGGAGACGGTGCGCTCAAGGTCCTGGATAATAACTGATATTTGTGCTGAGGCCGATCCAGAACAGATAAGGGCTCTAGCGGAGTCCTTTTTGGCTGCTCGCGGTCTGGCCGAGCGACTACAGATTGTCGAGAAGCTAGAAACAAAAGAAGAGCTGCGCTGGCTGGTAAGAGCCTTGGCTAAAAATGAAGCAGTTCGCAAAAATACCCAGCTTGGTCAAGCGGTAGAGCTTGTTGCTGATTACAGCCTTGATACTGGCGCCTCAGTGAAGCTCCT
>JBBDUH010000063.1:0-3151 GCA_040904005.1 Minisyncoccota bacterium | reverse complement strand
TGATGATCAAAGCGTCCGCTCTGCGGGTCGTAGATACCACCAACATCCAGCGCATAATCAGCCTGCTCTATGGTCTGCTTAGCCCGTGTGCGAAGAACCTCCGTCTCCTCCTCTCCCTGCTTTGTTAGATACATCTCCAAAGCCGCGACGGCAAGGACGTCGTCGGAGTGGAAGCTTCCGTTGTGAGTTACAATTTTTATCATAAAAATTAGATTAAGATGATTTATTCATCATCCAAAAGCCCGTCGACAAGCGACACTATAAATGACACCACTAGCGCCGCAAGAACAGCCCACCAGAAACCAGCAATGGCTACGCCTGTGACCAATGAGGCCACAAACCAAAGCAGTAATCCATTAATGACGAAGGTGAACAAACCAAGCGTCAAAAAGTTAATCGGAAAGGTTAGAAAGATCAGCACCGGGCGAATCAGCGCATTAAAGACTCCCAGCACTAGGGCAGCTAGGAAGGCCGGCCACGTACCCACAATAGTTACGCCAGCGAAGGCCACGCCGGCCAGAAGCAGCGCCGCTCCACCAGCAATTGTTTTTAGTAAAAAATTCATAATTTAGTTAAGTAAGTCTACTTATAATTTTATAATTACATCTTCATGATACAACATTACAGAAAAGATAAGAGATATGAATCAAGAATCGAGACTTTTTTACCTATTCATCAACTCGGCTCCAGTCTTTCTTGATCCCCTGCAGCTGTTTATCCGTCATCACCAGCTCATCGTAAATCCCATCAATCAGGTCATACTCCTGGGCTTCTTCGCTAGTTACCCAGGCAAATTTATCCGCCTCATCTTTCTCGAGCACAACCTCGCCCTCAGCCCAGTCGGCCATCGCAGAGATAATCAGCGATGGCGCACCATCATCATGAACCATCGCCAAGCTGGTAACGTAGTCAATGTTCTTAATCTCCAAGCCGACCTCCTCACGCACCTCCCGACGTAGGACTCGCTCAAGGATGTTGTACCAGTGATGGGCTGTGTCCTTCGGTAAATTAATGTAGTCATCAGTCTCTAGTTTGCCACCCGGCACCGTCCACATCTCAGCAAAGCGCTTCTTCTTGGGAGAGCGGCGAGTAATCAGATACTTACCATCTTTTACAACGATGGCTGTAATAACTACCTCATGCAAGTACTTGTTCTCCATATACTTCATAATACAGCATATTCAAGTCTCTCTCAGCCTCTGGCTGAGCCCTCCAGCGCCCACCCCTCATTATCAATCAACCGCTTGGCCTTCTTGTACTTCAGCTCCTTGGTTTCCCCACCCTTGGAGATAACCACCAAGTCATTGCGGCCAATCTCAGAGCCATCCGGATGCGTCGGCGTATCACTCGTCACTGGCTGAGGCTTCTCTTCCTGCCCGGTGCCCCGCTTCTCGGCCGCCTCGGCCTGCGCCCGCGTCTCCTCAAGCTTCTGACGTTCGCGAGCAAACTCACCTTCACCAATATTTGGCACCAGCTTCCTAATCTGTTCATCCACCGCCGAAAGCAGTTCCTCAAACATCCGCTTCCCTTCCTTCTTGTAGATTACTACCGGGTCTTCCTGCGCGTAGCTGCGTAGGCGCACACTCTGCTTCATATCATCCATAGAATCCAGATGCTCAACCCAGAGCGTGTCGACCGCCTGCAGACAAACCTTCTGCGCCGTCGCCAAGAACTGTTCCTTATCCAGCGCAACCAGCTTATTCTCTAAAGCCTTCGCAAACTGCTCATCTCCCGCCGCTAACTCCTCTAAAAAGCTATGCATCTCCTCCGTGTCGGCATAAAGAATGCGATCCCGCTTCTTGTAGACAGCAGTACGCTGGGCATCCAGCACATCATCGTACTGCAGCACCTGTCGCCGCGCATCGAAGTTAAAGCCCTCAATCTTATTTTGAGCTCGTTCCAACGCGCTAGTAATCATCGAGTTTTGAATCGGCTGATCCTCCGGCACACCGAGGCTACCCATCATGGTCTTCACCGTATCAGAGGCAAAGACGCGCATCAGATCATCCTCCATCGAAACCATAAACTGCGAGGCACCAGGGTCACCCTGACGGCCAGCACGACCACGCAGCTGATCATCAATCCGGCGGGCGTTGTGCCGCTCGGTACCAATCACAAACAGGCCACCCAGATCCTTGATCTCCTCGGCCTCCTCCTTGGTGGCGTTAGCACCACCAAGTTTAATATCAACACCACGACCAGCCACGTTGGTCGCAATCGTCACCGCTCCCCTGGCCCCGGCCTCAGCAGTGATCTCACCCTCACGCTTATCATTCTTGGCATTCAAAACCTCGTGCGGAATCCCTTCCTGCTTGAGGAAATCAGCCAGAAGCTCATTTTTTTCAATCGAAACGGTACCGACCAAAACAGGCTGGCCCTTCTCATTGAGCTCCTTAACTCGCCGCGCCACCGCATTAAACTTCCCCAGCTCGGTCTGAAAAATCTGGTCTTCCATGTCATCCCTAATCACCGGCTCATTAGTCGGGATGGCGTAGGTGTCGAGGTCATAAACCTTGAAGAACTCCTCGCTTGAAGTCATCGCCGTACCCGTCATACCAGAAAGCTTGTCGTAAAGACGGAAGTAGTTCTGAAAGGTAATGGAGGCAAAGGTGCGCGACTCCTTCTGCACCGCCACACCCTCCTTGGCCTCAATCGCCTGGTGCAGACCCTGGGAGAAGCGCCGACCCTCCAAAATGCGACCGGTAAACTCATCAACGATCTGCACCTGCCCCTCACGCAGAACATACTCTTTGTCCTTCTCGTAGAGAGCCTGCGCCTTCACGGCTGTCTCTAGATGATGCACATACTTCACACCCTTATCTGTATAAATATTATCAACATTCAAGGCCTTCTCTGCCTTCTCGATACCAGCATCCGAAAGCAGAATGGCCTTACGCTCCTCATCAATCTCGTAGTCCTCCCCCGGCTTAAGCTTGGCGGCAATATCAGCAAAGGTGGCATACAGCTTTTCTGAGTCTTCCGCTGGGGCAGAAATGATCAGCGGCGTCCGCGCCTCATCAATCAAGATTGAGTCGATCTCATCGACAATAGCAAAGGCATAGCCACGCTGGCGCAGCTTCTCCTTGTCGTAAGACAGATGATCACGCAGATAGTCGAAGCCAAACTGATTGTTCGTCCCGTAAGTAATGTC
>JBBDUH010000062.1:0-3179 GCA_040904005.1 Minisyncoccota bacterium | reverse complement strand
GCGGAGAGGGAGGGATTCGAACCCTCGGTACGCATAAACGTACACACGCTTTCCAAGCGTGCCCGTTCGACCGCTCTGGCACCTCTCCATAATTTCATTGTAAATGAATCGGTGCCATCGCGCTCGACAGGTCGTCCTCCTATCGCTGGTCGCTTTGCGACATACACGATTCCGCCTCTTGGCGGATCGGATGAAACTGAAAGAAGATTCTGTTTCATCCACTCTGGCACCTCTCCATGAAAATGTCGAACACTGATCAGTATAGCGAAAATGAGCGAAGTTTGCAGAAATATATCTGCTATACTGGATCTACCATGCAGAGACGCTACATTTCTCTACTCATTACGTCTATTATTCTAGTATTAGCTGTGGCAGCACTATGGATATTTATGCCAACCTTGTTTGGTACTGGGCAGTCTGATGAACCAATTGCTTCTTCTGGCAAGTACGTTGCCTGGGAATATGGAGACAGCTGCTTTGTACTCACTGTTGCTGACACACTGACTCTGCGTCGCCAAGGTCTTTCGGAGAGTGAGCCTCTTGTGAGAAATACAGGTATGCTTTTTTTATATGATCTTCCGGGGGAGTATGGCTTCTGGATGAAGGATATGAACTTTGCAATTGATATCATTTGGCTGGATAAAAATGACCAGGTTGTAACGATTGAGTCTCGAGTTTCTCCTAACTCATATCCGCATGTCTTTTATCCGGACGGAAATGCCAAAAAAGTCATCGAAATTTCAGCTGGAGTGGCTGAACAGCTAGAGGTAAAACAAGGAGATCAACTTTGGTTGTCCGCACCGACCACAACGCCTGCTATTGATTGCGCAGTGCTTTGACGATCTATTTTACAAACCTGCAACCGAGTTCTCTGCTGGGGTGTCTGAGCTAACTAAATCATTTTTCGCCGGATGGCGTATATAATTGTAAATACATACTTTATAAATTTCTTGGTTAATTAATTAACACCTTTAAAATGACTCAATCTACATCGCAGCAACCTGAAGTTAAAAAGTTTTCTGTAGAAACTGCAGAAAAAATTGTTGGCACAGTACTAAAGCGGGATGGGAGCAAAGTTGATTTCGATATTTCTAAGATTGTGAATGCGATTCATGCTGCGATGCAGGAGGCGGAGGAGGGAACTAAGGATGAAGCGGCAGCGGTGGCTGAGGAAGTGTTGATGGAGCTAGCTCGCATCAAGGATCGTTACGCCACGTTTATCCCGTCGGTTGAAGGGATTCAGGATCATGTAGAGAAGATGTTGATCAAGTCTAATTACGCCGCGACTGCGAAGGCTTATATTTTGTATCGCCAGCGTCAGGCCGAAAAGCGAGAGCGGAGCCTATTCCGCCCGCGGGTTAATCTCAAGCCGTACGAATATCCGGAGCTAGCAGAGTATGTTGATGCCATCCGGCACTCCTACTGGATTCATACTGAGTTTAATTACACCTCTGACATTAATGACTACAAGGTGAATGTGAACAAGGCGGAACGCACTGCCATTAAGCACTCCATGTTGGCAATTGCACAGATTGAGGTACAGGTGAAGACCTTCTGGGGTGATATTTATAAAAAAATGCCGAAGCCAGAAATAGGCGCTGTCGGCTATACGTTTGCCGAAAGTGAGGTGCGGCATATGCAGGCCTACTCACACGTACTGGAGATTCTTGGCCTAAATGATGAGTTTAAGGCACTGACAGATATCCCGGTTATCAAGGAGCGAATGGACTATCTCGCTCAGGCTGCCGCTCCATCACATACTGATAATGACCGCAAGTACACCCGCTCAATTCTACTCTTCTCGCTCTTTATTGAGCACGTTTCACTCTTTTCGCAGTTCTTGGTGATGATGTCCTTTAATAAGCACAAGAATCTCTTTACTGGTATCTCCAACGCTGTGGAGGCAACCTCAAAAGAGGAGCAGATTCACGGTCTCTTCGGAATTGATATTGTGAATCAGATAAAGCAGGAGGAGCCAAAGTGGTTTGATGATGATTTTGAGCAGGATGTGCGGAATATGTGTCGCGAATCAATGAAGACAGAGGAAAAGCTGATCGATTGGATCTTTGCTGACGGTGAGCTTGATTTTCTACCCAAGAAGACGGTGGTTGAGTTTGTAAAGAATCGCATGAATAATTCCTTGGTGTCGATTGGTTATGAGCCAGAGTTTGCCGTTGATGAGGACCTGCTTGATGAGACCGCTTGGTTTGATGAAGAGGTTATTGCCACCAAGCACGTTGATTTCTTTGAGAAGCGTTCCATTAATTATAACAAGCGGCAGCAAAGTGTTACTTCTGACGATTTGTTTTAAGTCTCCTTACGTCTTTTTAAAAGCTTAATATATAAAAACCCATGGACTGGCTAAATGAAGATTCACGCACATTTTTAAAGCGCGGTTATCTGGTCGGCGACCAGACACCAGAGGAGCGCATTCGCGAGATTGCAGAGACAGCAGAGAAGTATCTCCAGAAGGACGGCTTTGCCGATAAGTTTTACGACTACATGTCGAAGGGTTACATCTCCTTGGCCTCACCAGTGTGGTCTAATTTTGGGCTTGGGCGTGGACTGCCGATCAGTTGCTTTGGCTCGTACATTAGTGACAATATGGGGAGCATTTTATATACACAGGCGGAGGTGGGAATGATGAGTAAGTATGGTGGTGGTTCCAGTGGCTACTTTGGTGATCTGCGTGGGCGGGGAGCACCGATTACCAACAACGGTACTTCCGACGGCTCTGTCCACTTTATGCAGCTATTTGAGAAGATGGTGGATGTTGTTAATCAAGGTTCAACCCGTCGCGGGCAGTTCACTCCGTATCTACCAATTGACCATCCTGATGCGGAGGA
Source organism: Minisyncoccota bacterium (assembly GCA_040904005.1). Lineage (GTDB taxonomy): Bacteria > Patescibacteriota > Minisyncoccia > Phycocordibacterales > SW-6-46-9 > JBBDUH01. The sequence continues at coordinate 333 of JBBDUH010000062.1, read as the reverse complement.
GTTTCTTGATATCGGGATGGAAGGGAACCCAATTCAGGACTTGACCCATGCAGTGACTGTGCCGGAAGGGTGGCTCCAGGAGATGATCGATGGTGACAAGGATAAGCAGAAGCTCTGGGCCAAGGTGATTCAGCGGCGTGGACAGATTGGTTATCCGTACATTATGTTTTTGGACAATGCCAACGAGAACACTGTTGATGTGTACAAGGATAAACAGATGAAGATTCATGCTTCGAATCTCTGTTCAGAGATTATGCTGCCAAGCAACGAAGAAGAATCGTTCGTCTGTTGTCTGACATCACTCAACCTACTGCATTACAACGAGTGGAAGGA
>JBBDUH010000061.1:0-19465 GCA_040904005.1 Minisyncoccota bacterium | reverse complement strand
TGGCGCCGCTCACCAGCGATAAGCTCATACTCGACCTTGATGCCGCCGTCTTCCTTCACCTGCTCTTTGCGCGTTACCGTCAGCGGCTGGAGTACGCCGTACTGACGAATCGACTCTGCCAAATCACGCAGACGCTCCTCGTTGAAGTCGCGGCGTGGCTGGTACGGATTGGGCTTTATCTTCTCAACCTCAACCCAAAAAATTGCGTCGTTTTGAAATCGTGATGACATGTGTGGCTGTGGCTTACTTCTCTCTTAAAGTTCTTATTTATTTTAACACACTAGTTTTCTTACACTATGTTGATAATTCACGCTAATTCGCGTAGTCTAGATATAAGCTAAAGTGATGATTTAACCTTAGTGAATAAAGCGATCTTTACATATAATTTGCTGGAGTGATGGAACTGGTATACATGCGGCACTCAAAATGCCGTGAGCTTTGTCTCATGAGGGTTCGACTCCCTCCTCCAGCACAAAACGATACTTCTGATTTTGAAATAATATGACGAAAGCAGAATATAAAAACAGAAAATACACAGTTGAGTCATATAATCATGCTTGGAAAAGACGATTTGAAATTGAAGCTGAGAAATTGTGTCCAGTTTTTTCTGACAAAGCAATTTCGATTGAACATATAGGGAGCACAGCTGTTCCAGAACTTGCCGGGAAACCAACTATTGATATTTTGATTACCGTTGAAAGAATCGAAATTGCAGACGAGTTATCAAAAGAAATTGAGAGAATCGGCTATAAATCTCTTGGCGATTACATCAACAAGGGCTCACGATTATTTACTAAAGAAGAAAACAACGAACGTTTAGTAAATTTACATATTTTTGATGTAACTCATCCTCACGTCAAAGATATGATAAATTTGAGAAATTATTTTCGATCTCATCTCGAAACTGTAGAAGAATATAGCAAATTGAAGCTTGATTTAGCTAAGAAATACCCCGATGATTACGGGCTTTATCGGAAGTACAAGGACGAATGGATGGAAAATTTGATGAAAAATATGTAGTGCGTGTCTCTAGATCAGCGGAAGATTTTATCCATTGTATTGAATTAAGTAAAAAATGATCTTCTATATTAGAGTATTGACAGTTAATCTTCCAGTATTTCTACTACACGACCAGATTCGGCTCGCGTTCGAGGACAATGCCAAACATATCCTCCACCTGACGGACTATATCCTCCTGGACCGATAAAAGCTCTGAAGTGTTTCCACCACCGTCGTGAATTAACACTAGGGCGTTATTGACCGAAGTACGAAGGATGCATTTTTCATAGTTGACTTAATTGACAATAATAAACAGAATGGTAGGCTCTATACAGAGTCGAACTATCTGTTGTTGATACAACTAACAACCATGGTAATTCGATTGATCTTTAAATTTAAATTAAAAGGAGATCATTATGATCCAAACAATAGAGCGAGACTCAGCTCAGAGAGAGTCTGGACATTTACGTGTCCAAAACGAACTGGGAGCCAAGAACGTTCCCAGCGAACTTGTAATCCCTGCAGTACAGGGTAAATTCTACACCTATTCCTCTGAATTCGCAGAAAGACGATCACTTTACGCATTAATGAGTTGTAAAGCAAACAAAGGTCGTTCTATTGAGAATGTAAAAAATCTCGGTCGCGAGGTAAATTTCCTGTTCTTGTTTGATGACTCGATGCAGGCGATGATTTACCCGATACAGACAGCTCACACGAGTGGATTACTGGGTGATTCTGTGAAGGGTGAATTATTTGATGAAGCGTGGATTGCGCCCATCAAAACTACAATCGAGGACTTTTACGATCTTCGCTCGCAGAAGGATACTGTAAAGCTGATGGAGATTTGTCAGAATTCATGCTTAGATCAAAAGTCAAGAATTATAGTGAAACCAGGAATGGTAGTTGCTATGATGACGAGCGCTGGCAAATTCGGGATGTTCCTGATAAAGGAATTGACTCCGACATCGATACGAATCGATGCTTGCCATATTCTTGTATAGTAAAAATTGATCAGAAGCATCTGCCACCAAATTAATAAATCACTTGGTGGCAGTTTTAATTAAAATAACTAACTATAAAATTATAGAAGATATATATGGTAATTAGAGATTTTACAAAAGAAGATAAAGAACAAGTCGAGAAAATCTTTTCAACATACTGGAATGATCCAGTTTTTTTGCGTGAGTTAACGAATAACTTGGACGCATATACTAAGAAAACAGATGTTGATAATAAAGAAATGTATCGGTTTTATGTCGCCGAAGAAGCGGAAGAGATTGTTGGCATTGCAGGTTTCAGGAAAGCACCCGATTATCTGCGGATATATGCAGATACAGATAAGCCGGCAGAGTTTTATATTCTTGCTTCAAAGTATAAAAGGAGAGGAATTGGCGAAGCATTAAGACTAAAAAGAATAGAGGAGGCTAAAAAACTGGGATTTACAGAAATATTATTTTACAGCCCCGAAACCCATGAGGACTCCTGGGTATTTCATGACAAGCTCGGATTCAAAAGAAATGGATTAATTACCGACCCAGATGGATATCCTGGGATGATTTGGAAGATGACACTAGCGTAAATCAAACAACCAGATTCGGCTCGCGTTCGAGGGTGATACCAAACATATCCTCCACCTGACGGACTATATCCTCCTGGACCGATAAAAGCTCTGAAGTGTTTCCACCACCGTCGTGAATTAACACTAAGGCGTTATCAGATGAGGTGCGGAAGTTGCCAAACTGTCTTCCTTTCAGGCCGGCCTGCTCGATCAGCCAACCAGCTGGGATCTTTACGCATCCATCCGCAAGATCAAAACGGACAAGCTCAGGAAACTCATCGGCCAGAGCATCAGCCTGTTCGGCGGAGACAATCGGATTGGTAAAAAAAGAGCCGGCATTCGGCACTTTATCTACATCCGGTAGTCGCGCACTGCGGACGGCTAAAACCGCAGAACGGATTGCCGATAAATCTGGATCACTAATATTGTTTTCCTCTAGATAAGCCTGCAGTGATCCGTACTTCGGAACTGCTGGCGACTGATCCGGCACAAGTCGCAGGCTCACCTCCGTGATTACAAAGCGGCCCGGCTGGCGCTTAAATAGACTGTCACGATATGAAAACTTACAATCCTTAAGAGTAAATTCTCTAAACTCTCCTGCATCCCGATCCCAGGCTGTCAGCGACACCAAGACATCAGCCAGCTCTGCGCCATAGGCGCCGATATTCTGCACCGGTGCGGCACCAACTGTACCCGGAATCCCGGAGAGAGCTTCAACTCCAGCCAAACCCTTTTTTACCATCTGGGCCACGAAAGTATCCCAACCTTCGCCAGCGGCAATAGTAGCAATCACTTTATCGCCCTTCGCTTCTAAAGAGATACCGCGCAGCTCATTTTTCACCACCAGCTTATCAATTACTCCGTCAGCGAAGATCGTGTTGGAACCACCACCAAGCCAAAAAACCGGCACATCGCGCTTCTCTGCAGCTCTAAACACAGTGGAGACATCGGATGTCTCTGTAAGAGTAGTGAAGTAGCGGGCGACACCACCCAGCTTGAGTGTGGTATGTGGAGCCAGGGGAATGTCTTCTTTAATCTGCATATAAATTATTCACATCGGTTACTTGGCCATTATATCAAATATGATATAAAGTACATATATGAATACACAAACCAGCCAGGAAAAAATTGGACAGTTTATTAAAAGCCTACGCACGCGCAAGCAGCTCACCCAGGCCGAGTTTGCTGAGGCACTGGAAACATCCCAAAGCGCCGTCGCCCGCATCGAGAGCGGTAAGCAGAACCTCACCACCGCGCAGCTAGAGAAGATTAGTGATGCGCTTAATCACAAGATTGTCACACTTTCAGATAACACACTCGACTTCCGCATCTCTGGCGGTAAGAAGCTTTCTGGCAGTATCCAGACCAACACCTCCAAGAATGGCTCGGTAGCTCTGCTGTGTGCATCACTCCTAAACAAAGGCACCACGACTCTCCTCGGCATTGCCCAGATCGAGGAGGTTTATCGTGTCATTGAGATCCTGGAGAGCATCGAGGTCGAAGTGAAATGGACCGATGACAATACCGTTAAGATTACCCCACCAAAAAAGTTTGCCATGGATGAGCTTGATATTGAGGCCGCTCGCCGCGTGCGCTCATCACTGATGATGATCGGCCCGCTCTCCCACGCCCTGAAAAGCTTTAACCTCCCCCACGCTGGTGGTTGCAGGATGGGTGAACGCACCATCTCTGCTCATAAACACGTCTTCGAGTCGCTGGGGCTTGCTATTGCTACCCATGAAGATGACTACGAAATTACCCATAGCCAGGTGAAGCCGGAGAATGAGGTCATTATGTATGAAGCTAGTGATACTGCCACAATAAACGCCCTCCTACGGGCCGCACAGCTCGACAGAGAGACGAAAATAAGCTTTTGTACCCCTAACTACCAGGTGCAGGATATCTGCTTCTTTTTGGAGAAATTAGGGGTAAAGATCGACGGGATTGGCACCTCAACTCTGACCGTCTACGGCGTTGCTGATATTGATACCGACATCGTTCATGAGAACAGTGAGGATCCGATTGAGGCGATGATGTTTATCGCTGCCGCACTTGTTACTGGCTCTGAACTTGAGATTACCCGCTGCCCGATCGACTTCCTTAAGCTGGAACTTCTGAAACTCAAGAAGATGGGTGCTCAGATTGAGCAGTCTGAGGAGTACACCAGCCAGAATGGCCGGACAAAGCTGGTCGATCTGACAGTCCACCCCTCTGAGCTAAAGGCACTGGACGTGAAGATTCACGCACTACCCTATCCAGGAATTAATGCCGACAACCTGCCGTTCTTTGTGCCAATTGCGACCCAGGCTGAGGGTACAACAAAGATAAACGACTGGATGTGGGAGAACCGCGCCATCTACTACACCGAACTTAATCGCCTTGGCGCTGAGATTGAGTTGGCTGATCCACACCGTGTCTTCATCAATGGCCCGACCGAGTTTCGCGCTAGCCAGGTTGTCTGCCCACCAGCTCTGCGACCATCAGTTATCATCCTCATCGCCATGCTGGCGGCCGAGGGTATCTCAGTACTAAGAAACGTTTACTCCATCCAGCGCGGCTACGAGAACATCGCCGAGCGTCTGAATAATATCGGCGCTGATATCCAGATAATGCATAATATATAAACCTCATTTTGAAATCACATAAACTTCTTGTTATTTGCGGCCCAACAGCAGTTGGAAAAAGCTCGCTGGCTGTTGATTTGGCGCAAAAATTTGGCGGTGAAGTCGTCTCTACCGATAGTCGACAGGTATATCGTGGCCTGAATATTGCTACTGGCAAGATTGCTGTCGACGAGATGCAGAACGTTCCTCATCACTTACTTAATGTTGCCGATCCTAAAGAGAACTTTTCCGCAGCAGACTTCAAAGTGCTTGCAGATAAAGCCGTGGCTGATATTCAGAGGCGCGGCAAACTACCAATTCTTTGCGGCGGTACCGGCTTCTATATCCAAGCAGTAGTTGATGACCTACTTCTTCCAGAGGTAGAGCCCAATGAGCAGCTGCGAGAAGAATTATCTGGACGCACAACAGAGGAACTCTTCTCTGAGCTTAAAGATAAAGATCCGCGCAGGGCAAAAGAGATCGACCCGGATAATCCACACCGCCTGATCCGTGCGCTGGAGATTGTCTCTGAACTAGGTGAAGTCCCACGACTCCAGAAGCGAGAGCGTTTCAACACTTTTCAGATTGGCCTCGACTACACCGATAAAGAACTCAAACACCGTATAATTCGCCGCACTAAGCAGCGATTTGAAGATGGCATGATAGAGGAAGCGCAAAATTTGTATGAAAATGGTTTATCACTAGAGCGAATGCATGAGCTCGGTCTTGAGTACAGTGAGTTAGCAAACTATATAGAAGGGAAAATCAATAAAGAGGAATTATTTACCAACATAGTGCAAAGCGACTGGCAGTACGCTCGTCGCCAACGAACCTGGTTCCGAAAGGATGAACGCATTAACTGGTTTAATCCAGAAAAAGACCGAAAGGATATTGAAAAACAAGTTGATAAATTTCTGAAAGAAAAATAAATTAGTACCCGCCTGATTTCTCTGTGACGGATACTAATTTGTGTAGATACACTTACTGCTGCTTTTGTGGAGCATTCGTGTATACCTTTTGGTGTTTACCTTTCTCGTCTGCAATCTTCCTATCGTATACATGAGCATATTCCCCTTCATTTGGATTTGAGTTTTGGTTTGCAAATTTTATGACCGCCGTTTTATCTCCGGTCACATTAGCGACAAATGGGTGACCAAGCCGGTTAATTATTCTGACATAGTAACGAGTTTGACCTTCATTTGTTTGTCTTTCCTTTCGTTTTTCTGCTATTTTTTCCAATGTAATCACCTCCTTGAGGAAATTTAATTATTAAAGTGCTAGTTCAACTCAAGTATAGCAGGTTCTAGCAGTACCTCATAAAAGTCTAGTCCATATGTGTAGTAATGTAGTCAAGTGCAGACTGAGAACCTAAAAAACTACCAACCTTAATTGTTTTATTCTCCATATGATCGAATACATGGGAAACAAAATCTTCAAGCTTCTCTCTAACACTCTTATTAATCTCTACAAGCTCATCATCTATACACGCAAGTACATTATGATCATTCTCTTCAAGCTCAGTTTTTTCTGGACTCCATGATGTTTCAACTTGCTCCATTAATCCAATAGGTTCACATTCAATTATGTCCCCTGTTCTTAATTGCTGATCTGTTAAAACAAAGCAATCAATGTTGTCTCCGTCTTCCCCTGTCGTATTTAAAATAAATCCGTAAGGATACGGATACTCTGCAGAAACCTGCACCTTCTTCATAAACTCCAGTTTCTTCTCGTTAAAAATATTTTTTTGATTTGAGGCTGCTTCGTTTTCTATAAAAACTTTTATTTTCATGGATATATCATAACACCATCGCCATAGCGATCTTGGCGGGTTTTACTCACCGAAGCTCGCTATGGCGAGCGAAGGCGGGTCCACTAGGACTTGAACCTAGAACTGAGGTTTTGGAGACCCCTGTTTTACCAATTGAAACTATGGACCCTTATGAAAATAGTATAGCAAAAAATCGCCATACTTGTATGGATAATACAAAGCCTTAGTTGAATCAGGCTTGTAATCTGATAAACTTATAGAAGTACACCAACAGCGTCGGTACCGAAGCGGTCAAACGGGGCAGACTGTAAATCTGCTGGCATCGCCTTCGTAGGTTCGAATCCTGCCCGGCGCACAGTGAACAAAGTGAACGAGCACCGGGAAAGAGAGCATTTATGCGCTCTTGTCAGGATGAGAAAGGCGCAGTGATGTTTTTGTTTGGCGAAGCCAAGGCAAAAACCACGAGCCGGGGTCGAGAAAAATTTACGTTAGTAAATTTATTCGTGACCGAATCCTGCCCGGCGCACATTTAACTAACAAAACTCGGCCATCAGGTCGGGTTTTGTTAGTTATAGATATGTAGGGGGATTCGAACCTATCCGTCCCCGTGAAGGAAAGCAGGTCCGACCGTGGTCGGACCGTTGAAAACCGAGAGGTTTTCAAAGTTAGGGGGTCGGGTCGCCCCAGGAGCACTTCCTCGCTTCGCTCACGGCGCGGATGTTGTGTTTATGTGAGGTTCCTGCCCGGCGCACATTTAACTAACGAAACTCGACCATTAGATCGAGTTTTGTTAAAGAAATTCCATAGGTTATATTTAGTGAATAATTACTGGATGATATCAGTGAATACTACTAGTCTCTGTGTGTAGCTTTTTTTGGATTTATCCCAAGCACCAACACAGGTAACAAGATTGAGATGCATACCATCGTCAGACATAAAAACTTCAGGTGCGTAGGCCTCTGAATCATAGACACGACTCTCTCGAACTACAAAGGATACATATTTCCCCAATGCATCTTCAACATACAATCTGTCACCTTTGCGTAATTTATTTAAATTATCAAATGCTGCTTCCCCAGATTTGTAACCACTGTGACCAGCGATAACAGCGCTACCATTCTCTCCGGGGCGGGTCCCTGGAGAAAACCATGCGACATTGTCGCGATCCTTGGGCGTGTCCATTGCCCCTATAGGTAAAAGACCTACATGCTCAATTGCGACATCAACTTTTATTTCTGGTATCTTCAAGCGTATCGGAAGTAGACTCTCCATTTGTTTCTGCTGATATGGGAGGGGTGTATTTGTAGCAAGTAGAGCTAAGTCAGTTTGGATTAAATCCAAGGAAACTAATTTTTCATTAAAGCTACTAATAGAATATAAGAAAACAAATAGGACGAGTGTGGATACTGTCACCACGATTACAAATAATTGTTTTTTTGAAAAAGTTTTCATTACGAAGTTTTTCTAAAATACCTACAAACCGAATAGCCAAACGAGAGTTGTTTGGCTATTCTCACAAATTCTTTAGTGCTTGAAACTAATTTAGTTTCCTTCTTCGAGTTGTGTAAAGCAAGGACAAAGATGCGATTATAGCGATAGGTGCAATGATGTTCCAGGGAACACTGTTACCGTCAGGACCAATTCCTGTATTTGGCAACATAGGAGCAGTTGTTGTGGTAGATGTTGGAGTAGATGTTGGAGTGGGTTCTGGCTCCAGTTCTGATTCAGGTTCAGATTCGGGTCTTGGCTCCAGTTCCGGTGTCGAGGTACCAGTTGAGGTGTCGCAAGACGGTTTGGTAATAATGTTGGAATCTAGTGTAACCGCACCATTTCGTGCCAACACTCGTCCATCTACATCTGAACCAGTGGTGAGTGTAATTGAGGTTAGTGCTAGGATATTACCCTTTAGGTTAGAGTTTGTACCAAGCGTTGCAGAACTGCCAACCTGCCAAAAAACATTGCAGGCCTGCGCGTCACCAGTGAGAACCACATTGCTGGCTCCTGCAGTTGTGAGCGTGGAAGCGGTCTTAAAGATAAAAACCGCGGCAGAATCACCTTCAGCATCAAGAGTCAACGTCCCAGTTATGTCAAATGTACCGTCTGCAGAGTCGTATACGCCCGGAGTCAAGGTTGTTCCACCAAGTTCTGTGGGCACAGTGGAAACCGGCGTTCGTCCGGCAGCGTCATTGTAGGCATTAGTCAGGTCTGTTTGTGCCAAGGAGGCTTGCGCGTCTGCCACATGCTGCGTTCCATTTACTGTTCCTGGAGGAAATCCAGTCAACGAAGTACCCGGACTTAATCCGAGATCACCATTAATGACACTCGAACCTGTATTTGTAATCGTGGAACCGGCTAAAACCGCGAAATCATCAGCCGCTCCCAGATTTACCATCGTTGTTCCTGCTGCGTACACATAAGTTGCGCCCACCAAAACGGCAATTAGCAATGACAGAAGAAGTGTTTTATTTAATTTTTTCATATTTAGTTTTTAATTATAAATTATCGTTCTTATTATTATTTTATTAATCGACGTTTAATAAGATTCTACTTATATACATTATATCCCCCACTGATAAAAAGCACAATAGGACTTATATATCAACCAAATCAAAAGGGGCTGAACAAGAATACATTCAGACAAGTAAAGCGCTTAGAGAAGTACTTCCCTAGTCAGTGAATTAACTCACAGCTTCGCTCAGGTCGCAGAAGATGTGTTTATGTGAGGTTCCTGCCCGGCGCACAACAATAAACACCACGCCCAGCGTGGTGTTTATTTCTTTAAACTTTTACCCGGTTAAACATTTTTGCGAAGCAGAAATAAAATCTATGATTTTGTTTAACACGGGTGAACTTTCTACTTTCGACTCCTAAATTCCCGCCGGTTCAAGCTCCTTTGCTTCCGCCAGCGCCTCTGTAATAGCCGCAGCGTCACCCTTCTTGGTGACATCAAAGTTAATCACGCCATCGCGCATATTGACATTAATCTGGCCACCATCAAAGACGCCACGGTCTACCATCAAGTTAGCGATTGGGGTCAGCACCTCCTGCTGGATGATACGCTTCAGAGGCCGGGCACCATACTGTGGGTTGTAGCCCTTTTTGGCCAGGTAGTCGTACACTGGATCGGTAATATTCAGGGTAAGATCCTTCTTTTTCAGCCGCTTGAGAACGCGATTTATCTGGATATCGACAATTTTCCGCACTGCCTCCTTAGAAAGAACATTAAAGATAACGATCTCATCTAGACGGTTGAGAAACTCTGGACGGAACTCATCACGAAGATCCTCACGTACCTTGTCCTTGGCCTGTTCGTATTCATCCACCGTATCACCATGATTAAAGCCAAGACTCTTCATCTTGTCGATGTGCTTGGAACCAACGTTTGAGGTCAGGACAATAATTGTATTTTTAAAGTTCACCGTCCGCCCCTTTGAGTCTGTCAACTGTCCGTCGTCCAGCACCTGCAGTAAGACATTGAAGACATCAGGGTGCGCCTTCTCAATCTCATCAAAAAGCACTACAGAGTAAGGACGATGTCGTACCTTCTCGGTGAGATTACCGGAGTCTTCGTGGCCAACATAGCCGGCCGGTGCTCCCAACATCTTAGATACAGAGTGCCGCTCCATGTACTCAGACATATCAACCCGAATCAAGGCATCTTCATCATCAAACATAAATTCTGCTAGTGTCTTTGTCAGCTCAGTCTTTCCCACTCCGGTCGGGCCAAGAAAGATGAAGGAGCCGATTGGCTTGTCTGGGTCAGCAATACCAACCCGACTACGCTTCACGGCATCGGCTATCTTGCCTACTGCCTCATCCTGGCCGACCACTCTACCTCTCAGTGTCTCCTCCATGCGCGAGAGCTTCTGCGCCTCCTCTTCGAGCATGCGACTAACCGGAATACTGGTCCAGCCAGCGACGACCTCCGCCACATCCCGCTCGGTCACCTCCTCTTTTAGAATGCGCCGACCTTTCTGTAGATCCTTCAGGCGTTTTTGCTTCTTTTCCAGTTCCTGATCAAGTCGTGGTATCTCACCGTAGCGAATCTCGGCCGCCCGGCCCAGATCAGCCATGGCTTCTGTGTTTTCGGCCTCAACGCGAAGCTTCTCAAGCTTCTGCTTTATCTCCTTGATGGCATCAATCGCCTCCTTCTCATTCTTCCACTTCAGCTCAAGCTCGGAGGTTTCCTCTTTTAGCTCAGCAATATCGCGCTCAATCATCTCAACCCGTTCAAGAACATCCTTGTCCGGATCTCCCTCCGATTCAGAGATCTCCTTGGAGAGCGCCTGCTTTTCGATCTCAAGTCGTATGACTTTACGATGAGTCTCCTCGAGCTTCTTCGGTTTATTCTCAAGCTCCATCCGCAGGGCCGAACAAGCCTCATCGATAAGATCAACCGCTTTGTCCGGCAGAAAACGATCAGCAATGTAGCGACTGGATAGCTCAGCTGCCGCTACAACGGCCTCGTCAAGAATCTTTACACCGTGGAAGAGCTCATACTTCTCCTTCAAGCCCCGTAAAATAGCAATAGCATCATCGATGGACGGTTCATTAACATGGACTGGTTGGAAACGTCTTGTTAGTGCGGGATCCTTCTCAATATACTTCTGATACTCATTAAGGGTTGTGGCGCCAATCGCGCGCAGCTTACCCCGAGCCAAGGCTGGCTTAAGCATATTAGAGGCATCCATAGCACCTTCAGCGGCACCGGCACCAACGATGGTGTGGATCTCATCAACAAAAAGAATTACCTCGCCATCCGAGTTCTCGATCTCCTTCATGATGGCCTTGAGACGCTGTTCAAACTCACCGCGATACTTGGTACCAGCAATAAGTGAACCAAGATCGAGCGAAACGAGCTCCTTCTCCTTCAGAGACTCTGGGACATCGCCCTTTGCCATTCGCTGTGCCAACCCTTCGGCAATGGCTGTTTTACCTACTCCAGCTTCACCAATTAAGATCGGGTTATTCTTCGTGCGGCGCGACAGAATCTGGATAATACGATTCACCTCTTTATCACGGCCGATGACTGGGTCAAGCTCATTTTCTCGCGCCATGTCCGTCAGGCTGCGCGTATACTTTTTCAGCGAGCGGTTCTGCTGACTGACTGCCTCTGCCACCTCACCACTTTCGCGCAGATCCTCGAGCACCTCCATCACCGTCTCTTTATCGATATCAAACTCAGCCAGCAGTTCGGCTGCCTCAGAGTCCTGCGACAGCGTGGCTAAAAATAAGTGCTCAGTAGAAACAAACTCATCCTCCATCTTCTGAGCAATCAGAGTTGACTCTTCAAGTGTCTTGGCCAGCTCCGGTGTTAAATAAATTTGAAAAGCTGGTGACTCAGAGGCAACATCACCCACCTCTGCCTCTCCGAGAAGTTGCAGTGTCTGTGTTGAGAAAAGCTCGGTATCAACCTCGAGCTTCTCTAGAATTGAGTAAACAATACTCTCCTCCTGCTCTACAAGAGCAGCCAAGAGATGATTGGGGTTTACATGATTTTGATCACGCTCTACGGCTAGTTCATGAGCACGGCGAATTGCTTCGCGGGCTTTGGCAGTGAAGCGATTGAATGGTGGTTGTCCGTCGGGTGATTGAGGCATAAAAAGTTTATTTTAATGTTTTTTCGGTCTGAGTCATAAAGTCGCTCGGTTACCTGTATTTTACCGCAGATACCTCTCCGGTTCAATGTGCAAAAAGTGGCCTTACTGAGCCATTAAAGTTGAAATCAGCCGAAAAGCCCCAACCTTCCCATCATATGCGCCCAGCAAAGCCCCGTTTATATTCAAAAGTAGGCTCGTCTCCGGCAGTGAACCGCCGGTAGTGTAAATTAGATTATTAGCAGTAGACTCGACTTGTGTTGCTACAATCTCTGGCTGCTGTGACAACGGAACTATGAAGAGAGGGGTTTCTACGGCTGGGTTACTGCCGCCGATTGTCAGCGGCAGTAACGGGCCACTCGCCTGCACAACAGCAAAAACAGAGAGGCTTTCTGCGGCATGAGAGAGTTCAAGATCAATCACCACCCCATCCTGAAACAATCCTTGTGCAGTGTTATCAGAATCCTCGCTATTAGTAAGTATGAATAGCTGTCCGCCTTGGCGAACGAGAACACCGGCCCGCGGCGGCACGGAGCTAGCAGTCACCCGAGCAACCGCTGCCGTAGCTCTCGACAAAATTTCGTCGCGAGTCTTTACCTCCCCAGCTGATGGTGTCTCCTCCGAATCCTCATCAGTAGCAACTACCTGTGATGATGTGCCAGCATCGGTAGAGATAATTTTTTCCGATACACGAATGACATCCTTAGGAGCACCCTCGGACAAAAGCATAATCACCGCGCCAGTAAGAATTGCAGTTACTAGACTAATAAGAAGAGCTGCGGCAATGAGCTCGCTTTTGGTTAACTTTTCGATGTCCATACAACTATATTTTAGCATCAACCTCAACAAGCTGCTTGAGTGCATCTAAAAGCTGATCAATGTCGTGGCGAGTTGTTTCTGTGCTAAATGATATCCGCAACCCACGTGGATCCTCGTTTGATAGCCGAGCCAAAACACCTGAACCCTCTCCAGTTTCGGCCTGGCAAGCACTGGTGGTCGAAACAACAATCCCCTCGGCAGATAATTTTGCTGCTAAGTAGTCGTGATCAGTTCCAAGAAAAGTTACATTGAGATTATGTGGCGCTCGCCTATCACGACTACCATTAAGACGCATCTTGGGGAAACTGGCTTCAAGCTCCGCAAGACAGTACTGTTGCAAATCACGCACAATCTGAGTATTTTTCTCATAATTACCTTGTGCTAAATTTAGCGCAGTTGCCAAGCCAACAATAAGTGCAGTTGGCGGTGTGCCGGGTCGCAGTCGCTGATAATCACCTACCTGAATATCTGTCGGAGCAACAAAGAGAGGAGCAAGCGGTGTTCCTGTTCTAACCCACAGCAGACCAACTCCCTTCGGACCACCAAGCTTGTGCCCGTTAATAGTAAGAAGATCAACGCCTAAATTATGCGGCTGCACATTATAAAATTCTGCACTCTGACTAGCATCAACATGAAGCAAAGGATACGGCCTGCCTCTTACTTGCGATAAATCACGTACTGGCTGAAGAGTGCCGACCTCACTATTTACATGCTCAACAGAGACAACAGCTGCACCGGTAATATTATCGGGTAAGGATTCGAGATCAATCTCCCCACTTTTCTTAACTGACATTATCTCTACATCCACAATTTCTGGATGAGAAACAGAAATATTCAAAACTGATGGATGGGCAATTGCACTCAAAAATACGGACGGTTTTTCTCCCGTTTTTTTCCTGTAAGCCTGAGCCGCGCCCAGAAGTGCTAAAGCATTGGCCTCAGTTGCTCCGGATGTAAAAACAAGCTCGGAAGCCTGCACACCCAAAACTTTTGCAATCCTCTCTCTGGCCTCCTTGATTACAGCCTGGGCTGCAACTCCCTCCTGATGAACCGCCTGCGGATTAGCAAAATAATCTTCCTGGTATGGCTGCATTACTTCCTCTACAGCAGGAAGTAATGGAGTAGCAGCGGCATGGTCAAGATAAACTGTATCCTTTTTTTGTTTCATTTCTCTAACTTTACCGCAAATAGAACGGCTCGTCTAAGAAATAAATATCGCCAACAGCACATAAACCCTTTAAATATAGGCTGTTTTGCTGTACTATTCATTGAGTTATGAGTAAAGACACCGCTACAACTCGCCCACCCATTATTGCCGTGATGGGACACATCGACCATGGAAAGTCGACTCTCCTGGATCACATCCGCAAAACCAACGTGGCTGCCGGTGAAGCCGGTGGTATTACCCAACACCTCTCAGCCTACGAGATTCATCATAAAAATGCTGAGGCCGATACTCGAATGACCTTTCTCGACACCCCCGGACACGAAGCCTTCATCTCAATGCGCCGGCGAGGTGCAACCGTTGCTGACATTGGTATCCTTGTTGTTGCCGCCGACGACAGTGTTCAGGAACAAACTATTGAAACTATCAAGGCCATCAAAGAAACGGACATTCCTTTCATTGTTGCTATCAATAAGATTGATGTGCCGGAGGCTAATACCGACAAGGTAATTCAGGAACTTGCTGAGGCCGGCGTCTACGTTGAGGGATACGGCGGAGATATTTCCTATGTGGAAATCTCAGCCACGGAAGGTACCAACATTGATGAACTACTCGACCTTATTGCACTCAACGCTGAGCTGCTTGAACTTAAAATGGACACAAGTAAGCCAGCGGAAGGAGTTGTGATAGAATCGTCGGTTGACCCAAAACGTGGCACCGAGGCCACCTTGATAATCATGAACGGAACCCTGAAAAGCGGTATGCACATCCATGCAGCCGGCTGTGTCTCGCCAGTACGAATATTTGAAGACTTCAAAGGAAAAACTATCAAGGAAGCTACTGCTAGCTCTCCGGTGCGAGTGATCGGCTTTAACTCCCAACCAGCTGTCGGCAGTAAATTTGAGTCCTTCAAAAAGAAGACCGCTGCCAAGGATGCTGCTGACGAATGGATCCAGGAGCAGGAAGCGGAAGAAACTAAACGAGTAGACAGTGGCACTTTTAGTATCCCAATTGTAATAAAAACAGATGTGTCTGGTACCGCCACGGCCATCGCCCACGAAATGGCAAAACTCCACAGCGATAGAGCTGCTTTGGATATAATTTATACTGGTGTCGGCGACATCACCGAGGATGATGTCCGCCTGGTTACTAGTGAAGACCACTCCGGTATTGTGATTGGCTTTAACGTAAAGCCATCCAGTGCCGCAGAGAAGACTGCCACCCGACACAACGTTACCTTAAAAACAGCGCCAGTTATTTACGATATTGTTGAGTGGCTTAAGGAGGCCGTTATCGCGCGAACTCCCACCATTACAACCCGCGAAGTGAGTGGGCGCGCTAAAATCTTAAAAACCTTTTCCAGCAAACGAGACACGCAGGTGGTTGGCGGTAAGGTCATCGAAGGAACTCTCGTCGGTAATGCCGGTCTTACCATCATTCGTAACGAAACAGAAATTGCTGAAGGAGAGATTGTTGAGCTACAGCAGCAAAGAGTTGATACGAGTAAGGTTGAATCTGGGCAGGAATTTGGTGCCAATATTCGCAGTCGTGTAGATATTGCCCCTGGAGATATTATCGAATCATTTGAGCTAGTAGAAAAATAATTTATGGCCGAGCAAAGAAGACAGGAGCAAATTGCTGAAGCGATACGAAATCAGGCCGGTAGGTTTTTTACTACCGAACAACCTACCGGTACATTGATAACAGTTACCGAGGTTTCTATGTCGTCTGATCTCCACTACGCTGAAATTTACCTCAGTATTCTCCCGACTGATAAAAAAGAATTTGCAATGAAAAAGGCTCAAGAATCATTGCCGGGATTACGAAGACAGATAGGTAATAATCTAAAACTGCGCAGGGTTCCAGAACTACGACTAGACTACGACAACCGCTATGAAGCTCGACAGCGAGTAGAAAAAGTGCTTGAAGAAGAAGTGAGAGCCGAAGAGTTGTCTCATTCCCGTCTGAAACGTATACTAGATAAACTGGCCTGGTGGCGAAGATAGTTAACGCGGCGGTCTGCAAAACCGCTATTCGTCGGTGCAAATCCGATCCAGGCCTCCAGAAGGAGTAAATAAATAAAGAGTACTCCTTCTGGAGGCCTGGATTACTTGAAAGGGTCGGAAAACAATAGTTTTCCGTTAAAGAGAGCAGTGAGAAAAACGACGCCCGAAACCGTGGGATAAAAAGTAATCTGCTTTACTTTTTATCTGATCTCGTAAGAGAATTTTCGTTATCGAACAAAGTGAGATAGAAAATAAGCAGGCCTGAAGGGATTAGAGCGCAGTTGGTCGTAGGCCGACGAGCAGATCTGGGCCGAAGCATAGTAATGCCCGGGTGGGCTAAAAGCAAACTGCTTTGCTTTTAGCGAGAGAAAGCGAACGGCCACCACCCGGGTATTGGTTTTACGCGAATATGCGTAAAATTTAAATCAGGAGCGGAGCGACGAATATTTAAAAAATGCCCGGGTGGTGGAATTAGGTATACACGCGAGACTTAAAATTTCGTGGCGCAAGCCATGCGGGTTCGATTCCCGCCCCGGGCACAATAAACAACGTGAGAGAGTATGGGAGAATATGCATTTATGCATATTCGTGCGGGATCGAAAGGCACAGTGATGTTTTTGTTTGATGAAGCCAAGGCAAAAACCACGAGCCGGGGTAGCAAGAAAATTTCGTCAGAAATTTTACTTGTGACCGATTCCCGCCCCGGGCACAACACAAAGCTTAAAAATATACTTTGTTTATGGTATTATTTTTGATGTCGTTGTAATCCGTCCGTAAGCGTCGGAACTCAGCAGATATGATTAGCCGAAAAAATGAACTCTAGTGTTGAGTCAGATGATGGTTTACATCCGTCCGTAGCTCAGTTGGTAGAGCAGCTCCCTCTTAAGGAGACGGTCGTAGGTTCAAATCCTACCGGACGGACACTAACTTCGGTTAGTCTATGAATTTTTTGCTAAAATACATAGCTGAAGGCCAGTAGTAAAACTGACAAATTAATCCCGTTTAAAGTGGGCGAGTGGCGGAACTGGTAGACGCGCATGGCTTAGGACCATGTTCCTTTACGGAGTGGGAGTTCGACTCTCCCCTCGCCCACTTTGCACGGGATACAAAACACGAAGATTCGTGAACATATTCCTTTATAGAGTGTTCTCGATTCTCCCCCCCCCTCGCCCACAACAAAAAAACCACCACGTCATATGTGGTGGTTTTTTTGCTTCTACTTAGGCTACAAAAGAGGGTCTACCGAAGCTGATCAAATCCCTCCGGAGGAATCAGGCCAAAGGTGTTGATGATGAGCTGCAGTATCCCCCAGACACCGGCCATAATCACCAGGCCAAGAACTGAGTAGATGATATGCTTCTTACCTTCCTTCCGCGCCTCCTCATTGTCAGCATTGGCGATAAACTTAACTACGCCAAAGATAAAGTAGGCTAATGCCACGGCGAATAGTAGCCCGATTACTGGATTCAGTATTTCAGTCGATAAAGTATTTACCAGTTGTCCGGTGCTTTCAGACACAGATGTTTATTACCTTAGAGCAGTATCACCGCAGGAATTAAACAGAAAAGGTTAGAACCGGAAGCCACCAGAGGAATTTATCCGGGTTGGAGTAATACCTTCTCCATCAGCATCCACACCAAGAATATCTCCAAGTACCTCAATGATTCCGCCAATAGCGGCAATCAAGAAGAGAGAGACGATCCCAGCGATCATAATCTCCTTTCCTTTCTTGCGAGCATCCTCGTCATCAGCCTGAAAGATGTACTTTGCTAAACCGAAGAAGAAGGCTAGAAGAGCGATACCGGCGACGATCGGAATCAAAAGCCCGACAATGTCGCCAATGTCTCTAATTGCCCGCTCAATTCCACTTAAGTCCGCACGTGCAGCAAGTGCTACAAGTGGAGTCAGGGCCACCACCGGAACGGCAAAGGTTAGTTTTTGTAGAAGTCGTTTCATAATTAGTTACTTTAAAATGATTATTTTGTACGCGTTAATAATTTCCCTTATATAAAGAGAGCGACAATGCAGGTATAAGCTACCTAGTGCCGTCCCCTCCATTATACTCTATACTTGGCGGAGTAATGTTTTCTCCTGTATTAACACCAAGAATATCCCCGAGAACATCGATAATTCCGCCAATGGCAGCAATAAGAAATAGAGAGACAATTCCGGCAATCATGATTTGCTTTCCTTTTCCCTTTTCCTCTTCACTGCCGGCTTGGAAAATATACTTAGCCAGCCCCCAAAAGAAGGCCAGGAGTGCAATGCTAGCAACGACCGGAATCAAACTGCTGATAATACCGCCGAAGGATGCAATGAGCGATTGTATGTTTCCTCCTGTCATTGTATATAAATATTAACTTTATCCTGCATTTTTGGCAATTGCGGGTTGTGGATTACTTCTAAAGCGAAAAACCAATACTATTGCCAACAAAGGCTACAATCCCCCAGATAGCAACGATAACAAAAACACCTACCACTCCCCAGGTCATGCGCTGCTTACTAGCTTCAACCTCAGCTCCACTGCCAGCCTTTGTCACGTACTCCACTAGACCCCAGAAGAAAAGGAGAAGCGCCAAGGAGGTTAGAATTGGGACTAGGGTCATTATAAAATCAGTCACATCACCAACCACGGCCTTGAAGTCCTTTCCTTGAGCAAGCACAAGTACTGGAGCTAAGAGAGCTGCAGCTGACGCAGATAAGTTATAGAGGTTTCGTCGCATGATATTTAGTCTAGGTTTTCCACTCCGAGGCTTTCGGCAGTATTGATAAGAATCTCAGCCAGAAAGCGGGCGCCGAGAATGATCGCCGCGCCGATCAGAGTATTAACGGCCGTTTTTTTTGCTGTATCCAGTTTATCCTTATTGCCACCCGAGGTCACAAACAGAAACCCGGCGTAGATAATGAAAATAACAATCACTGGTATTGCCAGCGTTGTGATCGACTTCAT
>JBBDUH010000060.1:11077-20923 GCA_040904005.1 Minisyncoccota bacterium | reverse complement strand
TTGTATAATGGATATGTTTAAAGTTGTTAACTAATAAGATTTTATGAAATCACTGCACAAGCCAGAGGTGTGGCAGAAGGTTCTAACTGAATCAGAAGAGAGTCCGGTAATACTTTTTAAGCATTCAAATTCATGTCCCGTTAGTACCGCTGCTCACGCAGAAATAAAGCAACTAGAACAGCAAGGAATTGTTGAGGACGATATGTATATTTTAATTGTACAAAACTCTCAAGAATTATCTGATCTAATTGCTGAGGAAACAAAGGTGAAGCACGAGACTCCTCAAGTTCTTATCATTTCCGGCGGTAAAGTGGTTTATGATGCAAGTCATGGTGATATCAGTACCGATGAAGTTGCAAAGGAATTTATTGCTGCACGGCGCTAATTTTCTGAAAGTTAGACGGAATAATGAGGGAGCATAACTAAAATGCCAGACATTGCAACCACAACGGAGGTTGGTGAAATTCTCCACTGGATTTCACAGTACGGGTACATTATTCTTTTACCACTCTTTATTCTTGAAGGAGCCAGTATGGGGTTCATTGCTGGGGTTCTTGTTTCGCTTGGAGCATTGGAGGCAGTGCCGATATTTTTTCTCTATGTTGTTGGCACAATTATCACCGACTCACTTCTTTATCAGTTAGCACGTAGTAATGCGGGAAGTAGTATACTAAATAAAATTCCCTTTACTCGGCGCACACTTGCTCGGATTGATTACTTTGATAAAGATGAATCGCTGCAGCCGTCATGGGTGCAGAAGTTTTACAAACACTACTTTCCGCTAATGTTTTTAGCCAAGCTGTCACCAATTCCAGCCGGTTCGCAGATTGTGGCGGTTGTTGCCGGGACGGTGAAGCTACCGCGCCGGAAGTTCTATCCTCCAATTGTTATTGGTCAGCCGATCTGGAGTGCAGCAGTGATTGCTACTGGATACTACTTTGGCGATACCATCCAGCACCCGCATAAGCTTTTGTCGGAAGCGGGTGTCTTCACCTTGATTGCTCTCGCTGTTGCCTTACTCTACTATCATTATCTCCACGATCGCTTTAAGGCTGAGTTTGAGCGCCTACTTACCTTTAGAGACAGTGCATTATAAAGGTGGTGATTTACTGCTAATATATACATATGGATGCTACCACTACTGTTGAAGCAACTTCAGAAATCCTTAAGTGGATTTCTGAGTATGGTTACTTGGCGTTACTGCCGTTGTTTATTATTGAAGGGCCAGTTACTGGCATTGCCTCCGGAGTACTGGTGTCGCTTGGAGCCTTGAAGTTGCTGCCAGTGTTTGTTCTTTATGTCTTAGGAACCTATATCAGTGATTCTATCCTCTATTATTTATCACGTGATGGCGAGATATATCTTCGCCGGATCTCGCTCGGTCGCAAGGCTATTGAGCGGGTACATAGAGTAGTTGATAATTCCAGTGAAGAGTGGAAGCAGAAGTTTCGCGATAACTACTTTTCTTTGATGGTATTTGCACGTTTGGCACCGATAAATCTCGTGTCTGAGTTTGTTGTGCTGACAGCTGGAGTGCTCAAGATCCCGACGCGTAAGTTTTACGCCCCGGTGCTTATTTCTCAGCCAATCTGGTCGGCGTTGATCATCGCTGTTGGCTACTTCTTTGGTGACGTTGTTACTAATCCAGGGAAGATACTCACCGATACCAGCATTATTTTTGTGGTTGGTGTCTGTCTCTTCTTTCTCTATCGTCGATATGTACATCAATACATTAAAGAGGGGATCCTTGGTCGTATTTTTGACAACGGAGAGTTGGAGAGCGAAGCACAGGATGTGTAAATACGTCACGTACTGATCTAGAGTGGTGTTACAATACAGACACTGTTAACGTAATTTTTATATCGTGACTAAAAAAACACACAGAATCGCAATTAATGGGTTTGGCAGAATTGGTCGGGCTTTTTTTCGGCTGGCTCAGCAGGATGACTCGGTTGTTGTGGTGGCCATTAATGATCTGGCTCCGCTAGAAAATCTAGCCTACCTTCTGAAGTACGACTCAGTTTACGGCCGGTTTCCTTTTTCTATCTCAGTAAGTGAGGACGGGGCGGCGCTTATTATTGATGATCAACCAATTCCGTATCTCTCTGAAAAGTCTCCAGAAAACTTGCCCTGGGATGAGCACGAGGTTGATGTGGTGGTAGAATCAACCGGATTCTTTACCGATTACAAGGACGCTGCTAAGCATGTAGTTGCCGGCGCTAAGCGAGTAGTTATATCTGCTCCTGCTAAGGGTGAGTCAGAAAAAGGGGTGAGCAGTACTGTCCTGATGGGAGTTAATGAAAATGAGCTTGAGACCACCAAGGTCACTTCAAATGCTTCCTGTACCACCAATGCAGGCGGCGGTGTTATTGCTGTACTGCACGAAATGCTGGGAATTGAGCGTGCAATGCTGAATACGGTGCATGCTTACACATCTAGTCAGGACATTGTTGATGGACCAAATAAAAAACCACGCCGCGGACGGGCAGCAGCACAGAATATTGTTCCTTCTTCAACTGGCGCGGCCGAAGCAACCACGAAAGTGATCACTGATCTGGCCGGTAAGTTTGATGGTATTGCGCTGCGAGTTCCCGTTGTCTGTGGCTCAATTGCCGACATCACCTTTGTGCCGAAGACGGAGACTACCGTGGATGAGGTAAATGGCCTCCTGCGTGCAGCGGCAGGAACAGAACAGTGGAAGAATGTCTTTGCTGTCACTGATGAACCGCTTGTCTCGAGCGATATCATTGGTCAACCATATGCGGCAATTGTTGATCTCTCTATGACGCGAGTGGTGGACGGTAAGTTGGTCAAGGTGATGGCCTGGTATGACAATGAGATGGGGTACTCGCACACACTTCTGGAACATGTGAAGAAGGCAGCTGAGAATGTGTAATTTGTTGCATTTTTTTGTTAGCTTCTGCGGTTCTCGCTCACCTTACCTGCAACTAAAAGCGCGGCTCACTTCAATCCTTGATGCTTCCGCGAACTGCTTGCAAATTACAACATCCTCAATAACTTTATATCTATGGACATAAAGCGGATTACAAAAGAGACCGGAGTGACCGTTAAGTATGACGCGGCTACGCGAAAGACATTTAGCCGCGACACTTCGTTGTTTGCGGTGGAGCCGACGGCTGTTGTGTTTCCACGCACAAGCACAGAGGTTGAAAGACTGGTTTCCTTTGTAACTCGTCACAAAGCTGAGTATCCAGAATTGTCGTTGACGGCGCGGTCGGCTGGAACAGATATGACAGGTGGTCCGCTTAATGAATCACTGATTATGTCCTGCACCGAATACCTGAATGCTGTGCCCGAGGTTGGTGAAGATTTTGCGGTTGTCCAGCCGGGTGTTTTTTATCGTGACTTTGAGGAGCGAATCACTCCTGGACACTTAACCATGCCAACCTATCCGGCCTCGAAATCCATTGCAGCTCTTGGCGGAATGATTATGAACAACTGCGGTGGTGAGAAGACGCTGCGGTATGGGCAGATGCGCGAGTTTGTAAACTCGGTCAAGATGGTGCTCTCAGATGCTAACGAGTACACCTTTGGCCCACTCTCACGCGCAGAGCTGGAGGAGAAGAAAACTCAGGCTGATTTCGAAGGTGAGGTTTATCGGCGGATGCACCAGCTCCTGGAGGACAAATATGAGCTGGTAAAGCAGGCCAAGCCAGCCACCAGCAAGAACTCGGCCGGTTACGCTCTTTGGGAGATTTGGGACAGAGAGTCTGAAATTTTTGATTTAAGTCAGCTTTTTGTGGGCAGCCAGGGGACACTCGGAATGCTGACAGAAGCTAATGTGCGGCTGATAAAGAAAAAAGAAAATACGCGTATGATTCCAGTCTTCATGCCGGACTGGGATCATCTGCCTGAGTTGGTGAACAGAATTTTACCCTTCGCACCAGAAAGTCTAGAAGTCTTTGATGAGGATACTGAGCTTTTGGGCCTACGTTTTTTGCCTGAGATTGCCAAGAAAGCGGGCAAGAGTCTGCTGGCGTTCGCTTTCCAGTTTCTGCCGGAGGCCTGGATTGGGATCAAGATGCACGAGATTCCAGACTTAGTGGTATTGATTGAGCTGGCAGAGGATGAAGAAGAGAAGCTTCAGGAGAAGGCAGTCCAGATTGCAGAGGTTATCGATGATCTGCCAGGTGTTTATCACCGCGAGCCGCTTGATGATGCGCAGGCAGAGAAGTACTGGATTATGCGGCGCGAGTCCTTCAACCTGCTGCGAAACGCTGTGGGCGACAAGCAGACGGCTCCGTTTGTGGAGGATTTCTGTATTTCTCCGGATGATGTGCCTAATTTTCTTCCGCGCGCTCGAGAGCTCCTGGAGAGTCATGGAATTGATGTAAACATTGCCGGCCACGCTGGCAATGGCAACTTCCACATCATTCCGCTGATGGATCTCACCAAGAAGGAGGAAAGAATGAAGATTCCGGTGGTGGCTCAGGAGTTTTATGATCTTGTGCTGGAGTATAATGGCACTATCACCGCCGAACACAACGACGGCATTATTCGTACGCCTTTCTTGGAGCAAATGTATGGGTCAGAGGTTTACAATCTTTTTAAGGAGGTGAAGCAAATTTTTGATCCACAGAACATCTTTAATCCCGGTAAGAAGATTGGTGGTACGCTTGAGTATGTAAGTAAGCATATCTCCGCTAAGGATAAATAAATTTTTATGAAAGACAGTGACTACAAAAGCATCACCCACTTTTTGTTTGAGGTTGGAACAATGCGCAAACTGCCCCGCATGCACCGGCAGACACTTTTAACAGATGATATGTCGGACAATATTGCCACGCATTCGTATCGTGTAGCTATTATTGCCTGGTTTTTGGCCAAGATAGAAAAGACCGATCCATATAAGACCTTAATGATGGCGATTTTTCATGACATGGCAGAAGTTAGAACAGGGGATCACAACTGGATACACAAAAGATATGTGAAGGAGTATGAGGAGAATGTAAGAGATGAACAGCTTGGGGGTCTTCCTTTTCCAGAAATTAAGGCTCTGGCTGCTGAGTATGAGGAGAGAAAATCAAAGGAAGCAATTGTTGCCAAGGATGCGGATCTGCTTGATCAAGTTCTACTGCTACGGGAATATGAATGGCAAGGAAATAAAGAAGCTTCTGTGTGGTTGCATGGGAAGAAGAATGAGGAGTTAGGCAGAGAGGCTGGAGCAGGGAATCGTCAGCTGGAAAGATTGCAAACCGATAGTGCTAAGAGACTCGGAGAAGATATTTACGAAACGCCACCATCGGATTGGTGGAATAATCTCTGGACAGACAAGAATAAAGAGTAAAAAAATATGCAAGAAAACATTAAAATTCATCTAGCGACTGATCATGCTGGCTTTCGACTCAAGGAGGTTATAAAGGAGTATCTGGATGAAGCGGGCTATACGGTAGTTGATCATGGTGCCGGTAGTCTAAACGAAGATGATGATTACCCGGACTTCATTCACCTGGCTGCGCGAGCTGTGTCTGAGGATGCTGAGTCAGTCGGGATTATTCTTGGCCACTCGGGCCAAGGTGAGGCGATGGTTGCTAATCGGTATCCGTATGTACGCGCCGCGGTTTATTATGGCCAGCCAAGAGAAAAGAGGAAAACAAAAAAGGAAGGTGATTTGTTGGAACTTACGCGGATTGATGATGACGCTAATGTGCTCAGCTTAGCGGCTGGATTTCTTTCTGACGAGGAAGCCATTGCAGCCGTAGACGAGTGGCTAGCAACTGACTTTAGCGACGCAATGCGCCATCAGCGCCGTATTAATAAGATCGATGATAACTTTCCGGGATAAAAGAATTCTTATGCTCGACAGAAAAGCAATTATAAAAAAGGTAAAGGAGCTTAATTTTCCACCAGAAGAGTACCTTGTATTTAGCGGTGGAAGTTTGGCCGCATACGGGATTCGAGAGACGAGTGATGTTGATTTGGTTGTAACTCCGGAGCTTTTCTCTAAATTGAAGGAAACAGATGAATGGGAGTGCACAGCCAAGAATGGCGATACAGAGTTTTTGTCTAGAGGAGATGTGGAGATTGCTTCTAAATTAGAGTGGGAGGATTACCCGGTCACGATTGATGAAGCCAAGGAGCGAGAAGATGTTATCGAAGGTGTTCCCTTTATGAACTTAAAAGATGTTATACACTTGAAGCAAGCAATGAACCGACCAAAGGACAGGAAAGATATTGAGTTAATTAAAATCTATCTTCAGGCATGAATAAGCTAGAATCTTTACTAAAATTCACTCGCTTTCTGCATAAATTTCAGCAGGTGAAGCGAAGTATTTATGTATTTGGAGAAGATAGAAGAGAGAATGATGCTGAACATAGTTATCAGCTTGCAATGACAGCTTGGTATCTTCTGGAAAATGATGACATTAATCTACGGCGTGATTTGGTACTTGAGTACGCTCTTGTTCATGACCTGGTAGAGGTGTACGCAGGAGACACTGCCTTTCATCAGCGTAATGAAGCTCCAGGAGAAAAGACGGCCAGAGAGACGGAGTCATTGAGAAAGATAGAAGAAGAGTTTCCTGAATTAAGTAACATCCACCAGCGAATAAAAGAATATGAGGCGAAAAAGAACGAGGAAAGTAGATTTGTATATGCGCTTGATAAGTTAATTCCGGCGATAAATATTTATCTCAATAACGGCAGAGAGTGGCAGGAAGACGAAGTTACTTTGAAAATGATTTTGGATTATAAGACAGATAAGGTATCTGAGTCATCAGTGATAGAAAAGTATTTATTTACTTTAGTTGATATACTGAAAAATGATGAAGCTAAATTTTTTAATTCTTAATCACCTAATATCCTAGATTCCTAGAGGCTAAAACCCTAACTTCCTAGAATTATGATTGAAGTCATTCCAGCAATAATTCCCGATACCTTCCAGATTCTCCGCGATGAAATGTCGCAGGTGAAGGAGTTGGTGCCATTAGTGCAAATAGACGTTATTGATGGCAAGTTTGCTCCCGAGGCGACCTGGCCGTACAACGGAGCTAAGGAGGCCGGGATCTTTACAGAGATTGTCGAGCAGAAGCGGGGCTTTCCGTTCTGGGACAAGCTGCAGTTTGAGGTTGATTTGATGGTAGAGCAGCCGGAAGAGGTGGTTGATGACTGGATCATGGCTGGGGCTAGTGCTGTCATTGTTCATGCTAGTAGCACCGATAAGCACGCTGATATTTTTGCTACCTTGGCTGAGCAGGGTACGGGGATTGGCTTGGCACTGAAGCCAGCGGACTCCAATGAAATCATTGACCAGTTTATCGATCAGATTGATTTTATTCAGGTTATGGGCAGCAACGAGATTGGCTACCATGGTGTAGAGCTTGACCCGATGGTGTACGACAAGATTGCCGATATTCGTAAAGAGCATCCAGAACTATCAATTGCAGTTGATATTGGGGTAACGTTTTCCACGGCGCCTAGGCTGGTGCAGGCAGGAGCAACCCGGCTTGTCAGTGGATCAGCGATATTTGAGAGTGAGGACATGGCAGAGGCTATCAACAGGTTAGAACAAGCTGGCCAGTAGCTGGTGTTATAATGGAGGTAAATTTATGAGTTTAAGTGATAAAAAAGTCCAGGAGCTAGAAGAAAAGGCGCTAGCAATCAGAGCGACGATTGTGAAGATGCTGGCCAATGCTGGCTCTGGTCATACGGCTGGTCCGCTAGGGATGGCTGATATGTTTACCGCCTTCTATTTTCATATATTAAATCATCGGCCGGAGGAGCCATTGTGGCGCCAGCGGGATCGACTTGTGCTTTCTAATGGTCACACCGTACCGGTGCGTTATGCCGCTATGGCACACGCCGGCTACTTTCCAGTTACGGAGGTGGAAACAACACTGCGGCAGTTTGGCTCACGTTTCCAGGGTCATCCAGAACGTGAGCGGATCCCAGCCCTGGAGACAACTTCTGGGCCGCTGGGTAGCGGGCTTGGCCAGGCGGCCGGGATGGCGTATGGAGCGCGAATGGATGGGCAGGATTTCCGTATTTTCTGCATGATGAGTGATGGCGAGCAGCAGGCCGGCAATACCTGGGAGTCTGCCATGTTTGCTGGCGCGAACCAGCTCGGCAATCTCACAGCCGTGATAGACAGGAACAACATTCAGATTAACGGCTACACTGAGGAGGTGATGCCGCTAGAGGAACTGCGGGACAAGTACGAAGCTTTCGGCTGGCGCGTGATTGATGTCGATGGGCACAACATGCGTCAATTTGTCGATGCTGTGGAGGAGTCGAAGGCGGTGTATGAGGATCCGACACTGATTCTAGCCCACACTATTCCCGGGAAGGGGATTGACCAGATTCAGTTTATGCCGGAGTGGCACGGCAAACCGCCGGAGAAGGGTCAGCAGGAAGAGGCCTTCCTGCGCGAGCTGCGGACACTTGGCGGAGAGATTGAGGCGAGTCATCTGGAGTAAGTACTAAGCACGAAATTTGTAACGTGTATTGTAGATTAAGAATAAAAAACTATGAATTTTGAATCAAACAACAATCTAAAGAATGTAGATAAAACTGAAACATTAAGTGTTTTTGATACCGGCATTGATATCGATGACCCAAATATATTTGAAACACTTTCTGAAGATGAGCGTCGGTTTATTATCGACAACCGTGATTTATTTGAGCAGTTTAATAGCGTTCGTAGTCAAAAGCAGGCTCGTGAAATTGTGTCCAATCAAACTCAGTTAAAGGATGGATCAATTGAGAAGGCCAAGGAGATGTATGATCTTGTAAAGCAGATTAAGGAGATCTACCGCAGTAAATAAAACCATGCTTAAAGACGACCAAAATCTACATCATGATATTTTTGCGGCTGAACCGCCAGTAGCCTACACCCGTACTGGCTATGGTGATGGGCTGGTTGAGGTTGGCAGGGAGAACGAGAATGTAGTGGCTGTCTGTGCCGACTTAGCGGAGTCAACCCGTACCCACCTGTTCAAGGAAGCATTTCCCGAGCGTTATGTAGAGGTTGGTGTGGCTGAGCAGAATCTTGCTACGGTCGGATCCGGCCTCGCCGCGGTCGGGAAGATCCCGTTTATCTCTAGCTATGCCGCCTTTTCGCCGGGCCGGAATAACGAGCAGATTCGGACAACAATTTCACTCAATAATGTGTCGGTCAAGATTGTTGGCGCCCATGCCGGGGTCTCTGTTGGCCCGGATGGCGCGACTCACCAACAGCTTGAGGACATTGCGCTGATGCGGGCTCAGCCAAATATGAGAGTGATTGTGCCGGCTGATTACGAGGAGGCTAGGAAGACGGTTCACCTGGCGGTTGATCTGGATGGCCCGGTCTACTTTCGCTTGGCACGAGAGAAGACGCCGGTGATTACAACCAAGGATTCTCCGTTTGAGTTAGGAAAGGCAAATATATTGTGGGAGTCCGAGGATCCAGAAGTCGCGCTGATTGCTTGTGGGCCGTTGGTTCACAATGCGCTTGTCGCCGCTAAGCGACTGGCGGAGGAAGGGATTGGCACAGTCGTAGTTAACAACCACACCATCAAGCCGATGGATGAAGCAACGGTGATAGAGGTTGCCAAGCGGTGTGGGGCGGTGGTGACGGTGGAAGAGCATCAGGTATCAGCCGGGATGGGTTCAGCCGTGGCAGAAGTTCTTAGTCAAAATTCACCCACTCCGCAGGAGTTCATCGGTGTTCATGATCGCTTTGGTCAAAGCGGTACTCCAGCGCAGTTGATCGAGGAGTATGGTATGGATGTTGACTCTATTATGGCAGCGGTAAAAAAAGTCATAAATAGGAAACACTCGTAAGTATCTTTTTTGCTTGCACGAATCAAGTTCTCCGCTCGTTTCACTGCGCGAGGCAGACAAAAA
>JBBDUH010000060.1:8326-10977 GCA_040904005.1 Minisyncoccota bacterium | reverse complement strand
CGTAACGAGGGGTGCTATACTAAAAATGTATGACGCAGCTACTGCCGTTTCTTTTAATTCTTACTGCTAGTATTCTCTTCTCAGAGCTGTCTAATCGCTTGCACCTGCCCTGGGTGATTGCGCTTATTATTGGTGGGATGGTGATCGGCCCGGATGGCTTTGATATTTTTACCTCAAATGAGACCATCGGTTTTCTCTCCGAGATTGGCCTGATATTCCTGATGTTTATGGCTGGTCTGGAGACGAAGCTGTCCAGTTTTGATAAATCAAGGGGTAAGGTTTTGTTTGTGGCTTTTGTAAATGGGGTAGTGCCTTTTCTGGCCGGTCTAGGAATCGGGTACTTGTTTGGCTACGGCCTGCAGATCTCTTTCTTGCTGGGAATTATCTTTACCTCATCGTCATTAGCAGTCGTGATTCCATCCTTGGATGCGCGGGGGATTCTACGCACATCCTTTGGACAGACTGTAGTGGCTACTACCATCTTGCAGGATGTTGCTTCGCTGATTCTTTTCTCGATATTCTTCCAGTCGGTCGATCCGATAACCTCAATACCACTGCCGCTTTTCTACGCTCTCTTGGTCGGACTCTTGGTGTTTATGCGCTTTGTTATTCCGAAGCTGCGTGCCTTTATGCTCCAAGGAGTTCATAGGGCCGGCGATATCTTCCAGCAGGATCTGCGCGCTGTGTTCGTTATTCTTTTCGGGATAGTGGTTATTTTTGAGCTGCTGGGTCTTCACGCAATCATCGCCGCTTTCTTTGCCGGGTTTGTTCTATCTGACTCAATTAGTAGCGATATTCTCAAGGATAAGCTGCGGTCGATTAGTTATGGGTTGTTTATTCCGATCTTCTTTATTACGGTGGGAGCGGGTACAGATCTGAGTGTATTTAGTAATTTCGAGACGGTCGGAGTATTAATTTTAGTTATTGTGTTTGGTTCGGTGCTCTCAAAGTATGTCAGTGGAGCTGTGTCGGGCCGGTTGGCAGGATTCTCCATAAAGGAGAGTCGTATTCTCGGTGCCTCAAGTATTCCGCAGCTGTCGACAACATTGGCGGTGGTGTTCTCGGCCCGAGAGCTTGGCCTGATTCCGGCCGAAATTGCTACCGCCATGGTAGTTCTCAGTATTGTTACTACTTTTGTTAGCCCGAGTTTGCTTAGCTTTCTCTCCAAGCCCGAGTCGGTGAAAAATGAAATTCAGGCAGCTGAAGGGTGATACGAACCCAACTAATGACATACAAATACTGCTACCTTACCTGATTACAAGCATTTGTATTATTTGTATAATTCGCAATCATTCGCATACTAGTATGACTACTTAAATAATCTTCTCTGGCACATAATCCTCTGGAGCATTCTCGAGGTGCTCAAGTAGTTCTTCCTGCGCCATGAGGCCGGCCTGGGCACCGATCTTCTGCACTACCGCCATGGAGTTGATTGGTCCCCAGGACAGAGCGGTCGGAATGTCTTTACCTAGCGCTAGGGCAGCAGTAAAGGTAGAGGAGAAGGAGTCGCCGGCACCGGTGCGGTCAACCGGAGGCGCAGGGTCTGGGTACATCGGCATGTGCCAACCTTCAGAGCCATCGTAAACATAGGCACCATTTGGGCCGTCAGTGATGACAGCGATCTCCGGGCCGTGCGCGTGCATATCACGTAAAAGTTCCTTGATGTCATCTGTGTTGTTTCCAAGAATGAGCTGCGCCTCCTCTTTATTGCAGAAGAAGAGATAACTATTTTCGTAAACTCGCTTTATTTTTTCGTAGCCAAGCTTCATCTGGAAGGTGCCCGGCTGGAAGGCAAGCTTAGTGTCGCTGTTTGCGATGAAGTCGGCAATCTCTATATGATGCTCCAGAGAGTTTTCGCCGAGAGAGGAGAGGTAAAGAAAGCGTGGAGCCTCAGCAAACTCCGGTAGCTGGTACTTATACTCATAGTGTTTAACGAGGATTGTTCGTTCCGGTCCGTAGCGCAGCACAAAGTGGTAGTTAGACTTTTCTCCCTTATGTACGTTGACGTAGTCGAGGTTGAAGCCCTCATCTTCAAGCTGAGCAAGATTGCCTTGGCCAACAATATCATCGCCAAAGTTGGTATTAAGGCCGGAGTTTAGGCCGAGCCGGTGAGCAGACACAGCCGCATTAGGAGCATTACCAACCGCTGCGACAACGTCGTGGTCTTCATACTCAATCTTGTCGCCAAAGCGGAAGCAGATCTCATCCATCCCTTTATCACCAGGATCCTTGTCTTCATCAATGCGCACGTCGGCTAGTTTGATAAAGTCATCGGTGGTAGTGTCGCCAAGAGCTAAAAAGTCGAGCTGAGACATAAGAATAAATTACTAACTGATAATTGTGTAGTTCGATTGTAGCACGAAGTTCTTTGCCGGGATTACGTAGATGACTTGCGATTTTGGAGAATTTCGGTACCATATACGAGCAATGGAAAAACTATCAATTAAAAATCGCGACAAAAAATCTGACACGGTAGTTGCCCGTGAGAGTGGTGTGTTGCCGGCAGTAATGTATGGTCGTGATACAGAGTCTACTCCGATTGCAGTTGATATGAGTGACTTTATAAAACTATGGCATCACGCCGGTACCTCAACGGTGTTTGAGATTGAGTTGGAGGACGGAACTTTGAAGCCAGCACTATTACAAGAGAT
>JBBDUH010000060.1:2945-8226 GCA_040904005.1 Minisyncoccota bacterium | reverse complement strand
GTGGTTGTTTTGGTTGAAGAGCCAACTGAGCTGGAGGAGCTCGAACCTGACGAGGAAGAGGCAGATGAGTTTAGTCTTGATGATATTCAGGTTGAGGGTGAAAAGCGGGAAGCTGAGGAAGGAGACGAAGAAAATACTGAAGAGTCTGCTGGTGGTGAAGAGAAAGAAGCTTAACTAAAAATTTTTAGGTAAGTCTATATTCTACTTGTTCGTCTACAATAAACAGTTATGCATAAACGCCTTTTCCGATATACAGTCGGTTTCATCGCACTAGCCCTCGTGGCAGGAGTTTTTTCTATACATTCATCCGTACTAGCTCAAGGGGCTGGTATCGATTACTCGCAGCAAAATAAGATGAGCGAGCAAGAATGGGAGGCATACTTAGAGGATCTGTTGGAAGATAAGCAGAAAGAGATAGAGGAATCACAGGCAAGAGTTAATGAAAAGCGCTCTGAACGACAGGGTTTAGAACGTGACGTAGCACTTCTGGAGGCTGAAATTAATAAGGCACAGTTGGAAATACAGAAAAAGGATATTGAAATTAATCAGCTTTCTGGTGGTATCGAGCAGCGTGAAGAGCATATTGGTGATTTAAATAGCGAGATTCAGCGCAAAAAAGACTCTCTGGCTGAGCTGATTCGCCGCCGTGCCGCGCTCGATGATGTTTCCTTGGTAGAGTTAGCTCTTTCAAATGAAAGTCTTTCGGAGTTCTTTTCTGATATTAATGTAGTGCAGTCGATTAATGATGCTTTACAGACAAGCTTTGACCAAATTCGTGCTGCTCAGGCCGAGGCAAGAGAGGAGAAAACTGTTTTAGCTAGTCAGCGCGATCAGGTCGCTAATACTCGTGCTGCCATTGCTGCTCAGAAGCAGGAGGTGGAGATGAAGGAGGCAGAAAAAGAGGAGTTGGCCGCAGTAGCTCGCGGTGAAGAAAGAACCTATGAACAGATTTTAGCTGCGCGGCAGGCTGAGGCGGCCCGAATTCGCTCCGAGCTTTTCGGTCTGCGTGACGTGCAGGCAATTGAGTTTGGAATGGCGCTTCAGTATGCACGCGAAGTTTCTAAAAGTACGGGAGTACGACCAGCTTTCCTGTTGGCTATTTTACAGCAGGAGTCTAATCTCGGACAGAATGTTGGTACTTGCAACCGCCCCGGTGACCCACCTTCTAAGCAGTGGGATCAGATCATGAAGCCAACACGTGATATTGAGCCGTTTAAGCGGATTATGTCGGCACTTGGCCTGGAGCCAACCAGTCGGCCGTTGTCCTGTCCATACGGAAATGGCTGGGGAGGAGCAATGGGTCCGGCGCAGTTCATTCCGTCGACCTGGGAGCTGTATCAGAATCGGATTGCTAACGCTCTAGGCGTCTCAACAGCTAATCCGTGGCAGCCACGCCACGCCTTCATGGCTTCAGGGATTTATCTTAGTGATCTTGGTGCTGGCGCCGGTACCTGGACAGCTGAGCGTACGGCAGCGCTTAAGTACTACTCTGGTAGCAACTGGCAGACTCCGGGTGTGCAGTTCTATGGTGACCAGGTGATGCAGCGGGCTAATACTATTCAGCGGACTATGATTGATCCGATTGACGCTGCAGAATAGCGCTCGCACTCCGCTTTCTTCGAGACACGAATCAAGTTCTCCGCTCGCAAGCTCCGCGAGGTCTCGCAGAAAGGGAGTGCTCGCTCTGAGGTTTCCTAACTATACTTTTGCTGCATAGACGATTTTGAAAGGACGTACCAATTTTGATAATTAGCTAAGCTGCACAAAGGAGAGTGCTCGCTCGAAGGTCTCCTTTCCAAACTCTTGTTGTACATATAATTTTGAAAGGAGGTACCAATTTCGATGAATTAGTATGTCTACATATGAATAACTTTTGACTTTTTACTTTTAACTTTCGACTTAAAACCCTTCGTGATAATCACGAAGGGTTTTATTTTTATACAGAATATGTATAATGAACCCCGCTTGAAAGGCACTAAATTATGAAAAAGGATATTCACCCAGAAAATTATCGACCCGTCATCTTTCTCGACACCTCAAGTGGCGAGCGGTTTTTGCTGTCCTCGACTGTCGATACTAAGGAAACGGCTGAGTGGGAAGATGGTGAGGAGTATCCGTTAGCCAAGGTAGAGATGAGCAGTGCTTCACATCCTTTTTATACTGGAGTTGAGAAGGTGGTAGATACTGCCGGTCGGGTAGAGAAGTTCAAGGCTCGTTTTGCCAAGGCACAGGAGCGACAGGAAAAGCAGGAAAAGAAAAGTAAATCTGCCTCTGCCAAGGCTAAGGCGGACAAAGGGAAAAGCAAGAAAGAAGATTCCGAAAAGACAGAGAAAACAGAAGACTCAGAAGAAGTTGAGTCTTAACCCCGTTAGAAGTAGCCGCGTCAGCGGTCCTTGACTCGGCCATGACCGAGCCTGGCTTCAAACGGGGTAAAATTTTATATATGAAAGAATTACAAGACATTCCAGCTGATGATATCCAGGGAAATTTAGGGGATCTTAAACAGCTAAACGAAACCAAGTTTCTTGCTTCTGAGCTGGAGCGAATTTTGGATGAGATTAAGGAGACAAATGAACTGGTCGAGGGCAACAAAGAGATGGCCGAACTGGCTACTGAGGAGCTGGAGACGCTGGAGGAGCAGAGAGTTGCCCTGGAAGAGCAGCTGCAGTCAATGGTTGAGGGGGCAAAGGAGGAGGATAAATTTCCGAATCAGATTGTGCTAGAAATTCGTGCTGGTGCTGGCGGCGATGAAGCGGCACTATTTGCTGCTGAGCTAGCGGAGATGTATCTAAATTACGCAAGTCAGCAAGGCTGGCAGGCCAAGCTTATTAACTCCTCAAAAAACTCACTTGGCGGGGTAAAGGAGGCAGACTACGAGATTAAGGGTAGGGATATTTATAAATGGTTACGGTTTGAAACTGGTGTTCACCGCGTGCAGCGGATTCCGGCTACCGAAAAGTCTGGTCGTATTCATACCTCTACGGCAAGCGTAGTTATCCTGCCGATTAATAAAAGGAAGCAAGTAGAGATTAAGAATGAGGATATTGAGATGACTTTCTCACGGGCTGGTGGTGCTGGTGGGCAGAATGTTAACAAGGTTGAATCAGCAGTACAGATCACACACAAGTCGACTGGTATCCAGGTGCGTTGTACCGAGGATCGAACCCAGCTGAAGAATCGCGAACGGGCTATGGAGATTCTGCAGGCGAAGCTTGAGCAGGCGCAGCGGGAGAAGGAGGACAGCGAGCGAGCCGCAACACGTAAGGGTCAGATTGGTACTGGTGGGCGCTCAGAGAAGATTCGCACCTACAACTTCCCTCAAGATCGCATCACCGATCATCGCATCAATGAAAGTTGGTCGAATATCGAGGCCGTTATGGGGGGTGAAATAGGAAAGATACTGACCACTCTGCAGGAATATGATGCTTCTGGTGAGTAATTTCGCTCCCTCTCTAGTTCCATTGCATTAATCAGCCTTTTTTGCTACTATCCTTAGTGACGTGAAGAACGTCTTTTTTTATGCCAAAAGCTACAGCCCTACAAAAAGCCAATAAAGCCGAAATTACCACTGACATGCTCGGAGAAATGTTCTCGGCCGGCGCTCATTACGGACTATCCCGCCGCCGTCGACATCCGTCGACAATGGACTATATTTTCGGTCTTAAGGATGGTGTTGAGATCATTGATCTAGAAAAGACTCAGGCGCTGCTCAATGATGCGGCTACTTTTGTTGAGGAGCTTGGTAAGGCGGGAGAATCAATTCTTTTCGTAACGAGTAAAAATGAAGCCAACGCTGTTGTTAAGAATATTGCCGAATCAATCAACCAGCCATATGTAACTGGACGCTGGATTGGCGGTACCTTCACTAATTTCAATAATATTCGCGGCCGGATTCGTCATCTAGAAGATTTAGAGGCCCAGCGTGACTCTGGAGAGCTCGAAAAGTACACCAAAAAAGAACAACTTCTACTTGAGCGTGAGATGAATCGATTAATTGAGAAATTTGGCGGTATTCGTAATATGACCAATAAGCCGGCCGCCATCATTGTTGTTGATAGTAAGGAAGAGATTATTGCTATCAATGAAGCCAAGCATGACGGTGTTGCTACTGTTGCTCTTTGTAATGTTGATTGTGATGTTAATGAAATTGATTATCCGATTGTGGCTAACGATGCTCGTGCAGAGAGCATCCGCTTCTTCCTGCAGCAACTACGGGATGCTTACGAGAAGGGAGCAGGAACTACTGTTTAAATTAATAAATTTAAGTACATTTTTTATCATGGCCGAGATTACCACAGAAAAAATCAAGGAGCTCCGCGATCGAACCAACATTTCCGTAATGAAGTGCAAAGAAGCCTTGGAAGAGGCCGGTGGTGATATGGAGGCAGCGGTGAAGATTCTTGAAAAGCAGAGTGGTGTCGCAGCTGCCAAGAAGGCCGATCGTGATCTTGGTGCTGGAGTGGTTGTTTCTTATATTCACGCTGGCAGCACTGTTGGTGCCTTGGTCGAGTTGCAGTGTGAGACAGATTTCGTGGCTCGTAATGAAGAGTTTCAGAAGCTCGCCTATGAAATTGCTATGCATGTAGCAGCCATGAATCCACGCTATGTATCACGGGCGGAGGTACCGGAAGAGGAGCGAAAGGAGAAGGAAGCGGAGTTTGCTAAAGAAGCGGCCGATAAGCCAGAGGCGGTGCGGGAAAATATTGTGGCTGGTAAGCTCGATAGCCACTTCTCCAAGTTTGTACTACTTGAGCAGCCTTACATCAAGGATGATGAAAAGACCATTGAGGATCTCCTGCATGAAGCGACACAGACATTTGGCGAAAACGCAGCTATTGGCGAAATTTCTCGTATTGAGACTATTTCTTAGTTATTTATTTTATGTTTTCAGTCTTCATTACTGGGTTACTTTTATTAAGCGCTGTGTTTGGCGTAAAGCTGCTTGAGATGAGGCGGGGAAATAAAATCATTCTAGTGCGAGAGCGCGACAGAGCTGATCAGCGGCTGAGTATCTTTTGGCAGCAATTACAAAGATGGTTTGAGCATGGGTTGGTAAGAATACGTGAGATTTGGCTTCGAACACAGTGGACTGTTCGCAGGTCAGTAGCAGAGAATTTGCGTCGTCTGGCTCGTCACTTACATAACTAAGCGAAGAGTTTTGCCTACCTGATGCAGGCGGGCTATAATATGAAGGTAATATAGTTTGCCAGAGTAGCTCAGTTGGTAGAGCAGCCCCCTTGTAAGGGGCAGGCCGGGGGTTCGAATCCTCTCTCTGGCTCCA
>JBBDUH010000060.1:0-2845 GCA_040904005.1 Minisyncoccota bacterium | reverse complement strand
CGAATCCTCTCTCTGGCTCCATTTAAGTTTTTATGAATCAAGAACAAGAGACAAATAACGGTCATCTTCACCCTATATCCTTGGTGGTTAAACAAATTGAGGAGATTTTTTCTAAGTTGGGATTTTCCTTTGCCTACGGTCCGCAGATTGAAACCGAACACTATAATTTTGATGCCCTGAATATTCCCCCTGATCACCCCGCTCGCGATCTTTGGGACACCTTCTGGCTTAAGGAGAATAATCTCGGTGAGCTACTGCGTACACATACCTCGAATGTACAGATTCATCACATGGAATCTCACGAGCCACCGATAAAGATCATCGCACCCGGTAAGGTGTTTCGCTATGAGGCTACAGATGCCACGCACGAAACGCAGTTCTTCCAGGTAGAAGGTCTATTGGTCGATGAAGCTGTCACCATGGGAAATCTCAAGGGTACGCTGGAGCACTTCTTCAGTGAGTTTTTTGGTGATGAGATGGAGGTCAGGCTGCGTCCGAGCTTCTTCCCGTTTGTTGAGCCGGGGGTGGAGGTTGATATGCGTCGTAAAGGTCTCTCGCCCAGTGACGAAGCAGACTCCGGAGCTGGTAAGGATAATCCATGGATTGAGGTTCTTGGTGCCGGTATGGTGCACCCGCGGGTTTTGGAGAATGTCGGAATTGATCCGCGTCAGTACCAAGGCTTTGCCTTCGGGGTTGGTATTGATCGATTGCTGATGCTGAAGTATGGCATATCAGATATCCGTCTCCTGTATCAGGGTGACCTCCGAGTAACCGAACAATTTTAGCATGCAAATTTCTTATAAATGGCTACAAGACTACATCAAAGAAGCGCTTCCGCAGCCGGCAGAGGTAGCGAATGTTTTGACTCGTAGTGCTTACGAGGTGGAGGGTGTGCAGGCGGTTGGAGAAGACTTTGTCTTTGATGTTGATGTGCTTCCAAACCGGGCCAGCGACTCACTCAGCCATGAGGGAGTAGCGCGTGATTTGGCTGCGCTTTTGATACTTTCTTTCAAGCCGACTAATCCAGAACTGAAAACTGTAAATGATTTTCGCAACAGTGATTACATCCAGCTCTCGATCGACACTAATAAGTGTCGTCGCGCCCTGAAGCAGCTTGCAATCGAGGTGGAGGTCGGTGCGTCTCCGGACTGGCTGAAGGAACGGCTCGAAACTCTCGGGCAGAAATCAATTAATAACGTGGTTGATATTACCAACTTTGTCATGCTTGAGATCGGTCAGCCGGTCCATGCTTTTGATTACGACAAGCTGGCCGGCAAAGAGCCAAAAGAGATTACAATCCGCATGGCGCACGCTGGCGAGGAGCTAACAACTCTTGACGGCGATACATATGAGCTGAGCGAAGAAATGCTAGTAATTGCCGACGGTGAGAAGGCGCTTGATATTGCCGGCATTAAAGGAGGACAGGTGAGTGGAATTAATAAAGATACTACGCGCATAATGCTCTCTGTTTGCAGCTTTGACCCAACCACCATTCGCCGTGCTTCCCAGCAGCTTGGGCTGCGCACAGATGCCTCAAAGCGGTTTGAGAATAATGTTCCGGCAGAAATGTCGCGGCGAGCACTGGATCGCCTGGCAGAGCTTATGGTTGAGGTGGCGGGGGCTAAGGTGTCTGCAGATGTTTGTGATGTCTATCCGCAGCCATCTAAGCCGTACAGAGCTGGAGTAACACCAGAGCGAGTTAATCAGATTTTAGGTACAGACATTGCTACCGACAGAATGGTTGAAGCACTAGAACGGCTTGGCTGTGTGGTAGAGCTCGTCACGCCGCGAGAATTTATTACTCAAAATCCCAAGAAGTTTATTGGTGCCACTTATGAGTACGGCGCTAGTGTCCTGCGAGACGCACCAGAGAAGTTTGACTGCTCCTCCTTTACCAGTTGGCTGTATGTGCAGGGTGGTATCGCTTTGCCGCGCATCTCGGCTGATCAGTTTGTTTACACTGAACGTGTAAAGGAGGCGGATCTCCAGCCTGGTGACCTGGTGTTTTCTAATACTAAAAAGCAGGAAGGTGGCGAGATTTATCATCAGTCACTTGAGTACATGTCAGGTACCGAGGTTCCTGGCGGCGTTGATCACTGTGGTATCTATCTTGGTGGCGGGAAGGTAATTCATGCTTCCCGCCATAATATAAACGGTCAAGGTGGAGTTGAGGTGGAGGATTTGTCCACATCTGAACAATTTAAAAACATCACTGGTTACGGCCGAGCACCGGCTGCTGATACAGAACATATCGTGGCTATTATTCCGGCCTGGCGGACGGATTTACGTATCGGCGCTGACCTGATTGAGGAGATTGCTCGCGTACATGGCTACGATCAAATCGAGGCCACTCTTCCTGTGGGTACCGGAGAGGAGGTGCGCACCCCGGAGAGTACTTCTTCACTTCGTTCAGGGCGAAGTAATGTTGGCATCATTAGTGATGTTCTGACCAGCTTAGGTCTATCAGAGGTTAAGACGTATTCGCTTGTTGATATCGGCGACATTGAGCTGGCCAACCCGGTGGCCGAGGACAAGGCCTTCCTACGCACTAGCCTACGCGCTAATC
The DNA here is from genome assembly GCA_040904005.1 of Minisyncoccota bacterium. Taxonomy (GTDB): domain Bacteria; phylum Patescibacteriota; class Minisyncoccia; order Phycocordibacterales; family SW-6-46-9; genus JBBDUH01. The sequence continues at coordinate 279 of JBBDUH010000060.1, read as the reverse complement.
TCCAGGAGGTGCTGGAGAAGAACGGGTCGCATCTGCCAGTACTGGAAGCGGATGGTCTACATGTCTTCGAAATCGGACAGGTCTTTACCAAGGAGGCAGAGCTGACCGAGATTGCTATTGCCATTGATGAGAAGGAGGGAGATAAGCTTGTTGCTGATATTTTTAGTCAGCTGGCTGACACGTTTGGTATCTCCATCGATCCAGAGGTTAAGAATGGTATTGGCACGGCCACCTTTGCTGACATTGAGAGTTTGGATCTGCCTGATGTTAATCTGCCAG
>JBBDUH010000059.1:0-21096 GCA_040904005.1 Minisyncoccota bacterium | reverse complement strand
AATCTCATTAATTAGGATATTAGGAAACTAGGGTTTAGGATGTTAGGTGAGAAAGTATTATATTTTTGATGGTAAAATTTAAATGATGATCGAAAATTTCAAACAACATATCTATAGGGATCCTGAGAAGAAGAAGGAAGGAGATCCTGAGTATACACAAGAGCAACTCGAGCAAGCTGAAAAGGTTGCCACAGAAAAGCTTGAAAAAATTCTTGATCCCGAATTTGTGGATTACTCTGTGCGGTATATGAACATTGGAGAATATAACGATATTTTAAAAAGCGGGGAAATTAGCAGAGAGTTTATTGATTCTAAGTTCATGGGTAGGTATATGAGTGGTAAGCATAACGTTAGAAATTTATTAAAAAGATCTAAGGATATTATGAGTCTGACCAATTGGTCAAATATAAGTGGCAAGTCAGTTTCTGAAGTTAATCTTTTAATTGATGCTGTAAAAGATGAAGGCTTTCTACGTGAATCATTGTCGGTAGATCCAGATGTAGATGTAGATAAAAAATCTCTAATCAGGGATTATCTAATCAGGTTGATAAAGAAGTCAGGTAGCCCGCTTCAAACATACTCTAATTTTTCTGAAAATGATTCCAGCTCGAAAGAATTGCTTAGTAAGCTTTCTTTCCTTACTCCTGAAGAAAAGAAAGAACTGGGTATTCGTTTTGATAATTACTATGAAAATGGTCTTGGGGGAGAATGGAGCTTTAGATCAGAGATTTCAGATGAATTGGATCTCACAGAGGATCAGGATAAATTGCTTGAAAAATATTTAATAAGAAGGGAGGAGGAGCTTGATATTGGAAAAGAAAATACTGAAATAATCTACGATTTTATGAATGACCCTGACTTCTTAGAGCAAAAAGACGGTCTCAGAAAAATCATTATTGCGATTACTAATTCTCACAGGTTACTTAATGACAGCGAGCGTCGCCAATACCATATAGCAGTCATTGTTGATAATAGTAAGTTTAAGTTTCGTAGCTCTGAATGGGGTCTTTCAGAATGGCGCAGGATGTCCGGTGGTGCTACCGATGAAAAAGATGTGGCAGAAGGAATTTTGGGTGCTATTTCTGTATACCAACTTAAATACATGTATAAAGAGATGATTAACCTTGATAAGGGTGCCGGTGATTTTGCACATCCCATTTTTGACAGTAATGGTGTTGTTCGCTTTCCGTCTGAAAAGGCTGGTATGAACGTAACAGATGCAGAATAATAACCTTATAAGCGAAGTAGAAACAAAAGACTCTGTAGTATTTGCTCCAGAGTCTTTTAATAAAACTACATACGTAATTTTTAGCTAAATATTATTAAGTTTAATCGAAGCGCCACACAACTTTTCCGCTGTATGTTAAATTAAAACTAGCTAGAACCTTAAAAAAAGTACAGGTGTAATATGACTATCATGAAGCAGCATTTCAGGCCAGTAAGAGTGCCTGAAGACGGAGTTGAAGATAATTGGCTCTCTCAGCAGGTCAAACAGTATTTTAAAGATGAACTAAAAGAATACTACGATTTACAAGATGGAGTAGAATTGAAGGATGTAGAAGTAGATCGATGTAATAAGAAGCTCGAGTCAAATTCCAACCTAAGTTTACTGATAGGTTTTGACAAAAAAGAAAAGAAGCTAGAGGCGCAGTTTCTGAACAACTCTTGCTTCGCCGCTAGAGTAAAGGCTACGGTTGTTTTCAACTGACCAATGTCTCATACACAAAAACCCGGAGATGAATTCATTTCCGGGTTTTTTTGTTATCGGCTTCGTAAATTAGATTTGAGTATCTACTCTGTAGATTCTTCTGTTTTGTACGCTAGTGCCATGCGCTGTTCACGCGGTTCGAAGAGCTTGATGCGCAGGGTGTAGGTCTTGCCCAGCTCGAGTTGATCGCGGAGTTCATCCATTGATTCAAACTCAGAGATATGCACCAGGCCGGCGACACCTTCCTCAATAGCGGCGAGAGCACCATGCTCATTGAACTTAATAATGACACCCTCTACTTCCTGGTCGGCGTGGTACTTATCAGCCGCTCTCACCCACGGATTCTCCTTAAGCTCCTTAATGGAGAGGGAAATCTTGTCATCATCCTTTTCAATAATCTTGGCAGTTACGTTCTGACCAACTTCAAAGAGGTCATGTGGATCCTCAACTAGACCCCAATCAAGCTCGGAGATATGTACCAAGCCTTCGAGACCTTCTTCGATCTTAACGAAGATGCCAAAGTCGACGATGCCGGTAACCGCACCTTCAACAATTTCACCCACTTCGTGTTCCTCAACAATCTCGCTTTTATCTTTCTTAGTTGGGGTCTTTTCAGAGAAGATAAGCTTCTTCTCCTTCGGATCAGCAGTGATGATGGAGACACTTAGGTTCTGTCCAACTAAGTCCTTTAGTTCGTCGAGAATCTTCTCTTTGTCACCACCCTCAACGCGTGGATAGTTCTCTGGCTTCAGCTGAGAAGCTGGTAGGAAGCCACGAATACCTTCCCAGGCAATGAGAAGACCTCCCTTGTTAGCATCAGTGATTGGTAGAGAGAATATCTCGCCGCTTTCCTTGGCAGTCTCAGCTTTAGCCCAGACAATGGCCTGACGAGCCTCCTTAAGCGAGAGCTCAACATAACCATCTGCATTTTCGCTCTCTACAACCTTGGCAGAAATAGAGTCGCCAATCGAGATGTTCTTTATAATGTTGCGAGCATTAACAAACTCGCGACCGAAAATGATTCCGGTGCTGTGGGGCGGGAGGTCTATATAGACACTACCGACATCAACAGCAACAACCTCACCCTCGACAATTTTCCCCGGCTTTGGTCGCTTAACAGAGGACTCGTAAACAGCCTCCATTGGATTTTCCTTAACCTTAGCTTCGTCTAGCGCCGGCTGCTCAAACGCATCATCCTCTTCTTCATCTTCACCTGCCTCGTGGGAATCTGTAGATTCCTCTACGGGGTCTGTAAAATCCTCTTCTAACTCTACGTCTAGATCTGTGTTTGACATAAAAATATGGCAGATAAGTGGCTGGCCGCCCCGTAGCTTTCGTAGGTCATGGCAACCAGGTTTACACTTACCGCGTCTAGTAATTGTGTGGCACCTCTCCTATATTAGTGCGACCTGCATTGTAACGGAAGCAGGTCCTTTCGTCCAATTTTTTTTGAAAGAATATGCGTACGCTTCCCAGCGAGAAGCGTCGCTCAGTCTCGAGCTCGCTCCTCCGACTAACGTCGGAGACCATGCTCGCTCGCTCTGCGAAGCCTCTTTCAGAAAAAGGACTCACTCGGTTTAGTGGTTACTAAATTTTAAAATTTAGTAACCACTGCAAGATGCTTAAAAACTTTTTCCAAAGCAAAACGCTTTACCCGCTTTGGCGAGTAAGCGAGTTCTCGACTCACTTATCCACAATTATAAATTATTCATTTGACATCTTTAACCCCTTTGTATACACTGCTAGGTGCAGGTGGTCGGTGGGGGCTTACTTTTTCATATACGATCGAGCTCGTTGACCACAATTACAAAATAGAAGAGGAAAGTGTCGCACCGGCAGAGACCGGTGCGGAACTTGTGTGTATTTACCCCGTTAGAGAATAAACAGAAAACAAGCCAGTACTCTGTTTTCTAACTGCTGCTTATGGATGTGTTCTTTGAAAGGGTTCGTAGAGATACTGATACGGGGAAACTATGAGATATCTGTCCGAACTCTACTTTTTTATTTATAAATCATAATAACAGCTCCAATCTGTTGACTGATAAGTGTATTTGTTCATCTATTTTTAGCAACTAATTACCCACAACAAACTCATGGAACAGAAATTTTTCTCCAAGTACCGTAAGCCACTCGTCGACTATCCTAACTTTGTGAAGGATCAGCTTGAATCATTCCAATGGATTGTGGATGAGGGTCTCGAAGAATTATTTAAGGAGTTTTCACCCATTGATGATCACTCAGGAGAAAAGTTTTCTTTTGAGTTCATTGATATTGAGCTTGGCGAGCCACAGGTGACACCAGAGTACGCACGTCATAATGAGATGACTTACAGCGCACCACTGCGAGCCACCATTAAGCTCACCAACCACTCCATCGGCTCAGAGAAGGAGCAGGAAATATTCATGGCAGACTTTCCGCTGATGACAGATCACGGTTCCTTCATAATTAGTGGAATCGAGCGTGTGGTGGTGCCACAGCTGATTCGTTCCTTCGGAGTTTTGTTTGTAACCAACGAGCGTCGCGGTAACAATTACTTCGGCGCTAAAATTATTCCTGCTCGTGGAGCCTGGATTGAGGTTGAGAGTGATCACAAGGATGTTATCAGTGTCCGTATTGACCGCAAACGTAAGCTGCCGGTGACAACTCTACTGCGGGTACTGGGTGCTGATACTAATGAAAAAATTGAGAAGCTTTTTGGAGATAATGATGAGGTGAAAAAGTACATCACTGCCACTCTGGCAGAGGATACTGCTAAAAATGAGGAGGATGCCTATGTAAATGTGTACAAGAAATTGCGTGAGGGTGACATTGTTTCTTACTCAAACGCAAAGGACTACATCGACTCGCTATTTACTGATGAGCGCTATGATCTCTCTGATGTTGGGCGCTACCGCTTCAACGACCGTTTTGATAAAGGAACTGATAAAAAATCACTAGATAAGCAGGTAATTGACCTAGACGATATCGTTACTATTGTTAAGCATATTATTGAACTGAACGCTGACCCACACGCCAAGCCGGACGACATCGACCACCTTGGCAGTCGGCGTGTACGCTTTATTGGTGAGACATTACAGAAGAAGGTTCGCGTGGCTATGACGCAGATGAAGCGGAACATCCAGGACCGCATGAGTACTGTTGATATCGACACAACGCTGCCAGTAAAGTTTCTCTCACCACGACCGCTGCAGGCCCGACTGAAGGAGTTCTATGCTACTAACCAGTTGAGCCAGTTCATGCATCAGGACAACATCCTAAATGAGATCGAGCACCTGCGTACGCTTTCAGCTATGGGACCAGGGGGGTTGAAGCGGGAGCGCGCCGGGTTTGAGGTCCGTGACGTACACCCGTCTCATTACGGAAGAGTTTGTCCGATTCATACGCCGGAAGGAGCCAACATTGGTCTTATTTTACGTTTAGCCACCCGCGCTCGTGTCAATCACTTCGGTATGATTGAGACTCCATACGCAGTGGTAAAGAATGGAAAGGTTACGGATGAAATTAAGTATCTAAATGCTTTTGAGGAAGAGAAGTACAATATTGCCCACGCTGCTACTAATCGTGATGAGAAAGGGCGGATTATGGAGGATCGGGTTGAGGTACGTCACAAAGGTGATCCATTGGAGGTTGATCGAAACGAGGTTGATTTCATTGATGTAGCAGCTGACCAAGCCTTCTCAATTGCAACCTCAATGATCCCGTTTCTGAACCACAATGATGCTAACCGTGCTCTGATGGGATCTAATATGCAGAAACAAGCCACTCCATGTATCCAGCCAGAGAAGCCGCTGGTTGCTACTGGTATTGAAGGTCCAGCTGCTAAGGACACCGGCAGAGTTGTTCTAGCGCGAGCCGATGGAGAGGTTACTGAGGTGGACGGAAAGCACATTGTTGTAAAGCGTAAGAATTCAAAGCGTGGTGAACCAAAGCAGGATGAGTACCCACTCTCAATTTATGAACGCACCAATGCCTTCACTGCCTTTCATCAGCGTCCGACGGTTGATCTCGGTGACAAAGTAAAGAAGGGCGACGTCTTGGCCGATACCTCATCGAGTGAGGATGGGCAGATGGCACTTGGCAAGAACATTAAGGTGGCCTTTATGTCCTGGTACGGGGCAAACTATGAGGATGCCATTGTTATCTCTGAGCGACTGGTAAAGGAAGGCTCCTTTACGACAGTGCACACAGAGCAGTTTGATGTGAATGTACGTGACACTAAACTTGGTCCGGAAGTGACCACTCATGATATTCCGAATGTATCGGAAGAGAAGTTGGCTAATCTAGACGAGGACGGAATTATTCGCGTCGGTGCCGAGGTTATACCTGGCGATATTTTAGTGGGGAAAATTACACCAAAAGGTGAGACTCAGCTGACTCCGGAAGAGCGACTGCTGCGCTCCATCTTTGGTGATAAGGCCCGTGACGTAAAGGACTCTTCTAAACGAATGGAGCAAGGAAAGCGCGGTCGTGTGGTTGGGGTTAAAGTCTTTAGTCGTGAAAATGGTGATGATCTCGAAAGCGGTGTCCTGAAGCGGGTAGTGGTGGAGGTAGCACAGCTACGCCCACTCCGGGTAGGAGACAAGCTGGCTGGTCGACACGGAAACAAGGGAGTTATCTCGATGATTCTTCCGGAAGAGGAGATGCCGTACGACGAAACCGGCGAGCCAGTAGACATTATTCTAACTCCGCTTGGAGTGCCAAGTCGTATGAACCTTGGGCAGATTCTCGAGTTACACCTTGGTCTGGCCGCTAAGGAGCTTGGCTATCAGGCAGTTGTGCCACCGTTTATGGGAGCTACAGAGGAAGAGATTAGAGAAGAGCTTGTTAAGGCTGGCTATCCTGAAAACGGCAAGAGGACACTCTTTGATGGTCGTACCGGTGATCCGTTTGACCAATCAGTTGCGGTTGGTTATATGTACATTCTGAAACTACACCACATGGTGGAGGACAAGATTCATTCACGCTCGATTGGTCCATACTCCCTTATTACCCAGCAGCCGCTTGGTGGTCGGGCTCAGAATGGTGGTCAGCGCTTCGGAGAGATGGAGGTCTGGGCCCTGCTTGGTTATGGAGCAGCCCACACTCTGCGAGAAGTCTTGACCATTAAGTCTGATGATATTCTTGGTCGCTCCAGTGCCTTTGATGCCATGGTGCAGGGCGAGCCAATTGAGCATGCTAACGCACCGGCGTCATTTAATGTACTGCTTAATAATCTGCGCGCCTTAGCTCTTGATGTTGAGGTTAAGCTCAAGAGTGAGACCGATACTGGTGCTGAAGCCAAGTAGATTCGGCCTACTTAAGGTTTTTGAGTAGGCGAGTGAAATTTCTAATAAGCTAAGAAGCTATAACCTAACAAGCCAAATTATTATGGAGAAACGAGACAACCCACTTAACGCACTGAATCCAGAAAAAGTGCATTCCATCAAACTCTCTTTGGCGTCACCAGAGCGAGTGAAGGAGTGGTCGCACGGAGAAGTGACCAAGCCAGAAACCATCAACTATCGTACGCAACGTTCGGAGAAGGATGGTTTATTTGATGAGCGTATCTTTGGTCCGGAGAAGGATTATGAATGTTACTGCGGAAAGTACGCCGGTATTCGTTATAAAGGTATTGTGTGTGAAAAATGTGGAGTAGAGGTAACGCGGGCGATTGTCCGCCGTGAGCGTATGGGGCACATTGAGCTAGCGGCTCCGATTGCACATGTCTGGTTTGTACGTGGTGTACCGTCTCGTATGTCTCTTATTCTTGGGCTTAAAAAGAGTGACCTGGAGAAGGTGATTTACTTCTCGGGCTACATTGTCTCCAGCGTTGACGAAACTGCACGTGAAAAACTTTTAAATGATCTACAAAGACAGTATAAAGAACGCCACAAAGCTGTAGCTGACAAGAAAGAGGCGGCTAAGCTCGATGAGCGTTTTCAGAAGATGAAGAATGAGCTTGAGGAGCTGCGGGCAGGCATGGTGATCGATGAAGGTGATTATGATCGCTTTAGCTCAAAGTACGCTTCTTGTTTTGAGGCCGAGATTGGTGCAGAGGCGATTTACGAACTCTTCAAAAAGGTTGATATTGAAAAACTTGTTGACGAGCTAGAAGAACAGTACCAGCAGTCTGGAAGCAAGGCCGAAAAGATGCGCCTACGCAAGCGATTATCACTCTTGACCAGTATGCGTGACTCGAAGCAGCGTCCGGAATGGATGTTTCTTCAGCGACTGCCGGTAATGCCACCAAGTCTACGCCCAATGGTTTCGCTTGGTGGTGGACGTCATGCTACATCTGATGTTAACGACCTGTACCGTCGGGTTATTAACCGTAACAATCGTCTGGCCAAGCTGCAGGAGATTAATGCTCCACACGTTATTTTACGTAACGAGAAAAGAATTTTACAGGAAGCGGTTGACGCTCTTCTGGATAACTCAATTCGTCGCGGTAGCTCCTTTACCTCCTCCGGCGGTAATCGTCGCCAGTTAAAGTCTTTAGCTGACAATCTGAAGGGTAAGCAAGGAATCTTCCGCCGCAACCTTCTTGGTAAGCGTGTTGATTACTCCGGACGTAGTGTGATTGTGATTGGGCCAGAATTAGCTCTAGATGAGTGTGGTCTGCCAAAGTACATGGCGCTTGAACTTTTCCGCCCATTTGTGATTAATCAACTGCTTGAGCGAGAGTTCGCGCACAATGTGCGCGGTGCTAACAAGCTGATTGATCAAGGATCTGATGAGGTTTGGGAAATTCTCGAAAGGGTGATTAAGGGTAAGTATGTGCTCTTAAACCGAGCGCCAACACTTCACCGCTTGGGTATTCAGGCCTTCCGTCCACGCTTGATCGAAGGGCACGCCATTCAGGTTCACCCGCTTGTCTGTGCTGCGTTCAACGCTGACTTTGACGGTGACCAGATGGCCGTTCACGTCCCACTTTCTGAAGAAGCACAGACAGAGGCTCGAGAAATCATGGCTTCGAATAAAAACCTACTCAAGCCGGGAACCGGCTCTCCGATTGTTTCTGCTGACAAAGACGTAATTCTTGGTTCTTACTGGTTAACAAAGATTCCAGCCGAAGAGGCGGAGGGGGGAGAGGAAATTAAAAAAGAGGAGATTCAGCACTTCTCTAGCCCTAATTCAGCTATTACTGCCAATAACTATAACAAGGTAAACCTGCGCGAGCGCATCTTTGTACTGCCGACTGACAGTGAACGTTATGCAGCCTTTGCTGGGGAGATGTTCTGCACCTCTGTTGGCCGGCTCATCTTTAACAGTTTGCTGCCAAGCGACTTCCCGTTTGTAAACAAAAAGATTGATTCTGGTGTAGCCAAGAAGATCGTTGATGATCTGATTGAACGTTACGGAGTAGAAGGAACTCCGGGTATTCTTGATGATATTAAGCGAGCTGGCTTCAAGTACGCAACTTACGCCGGTATTACCTTTGGACTTAATGAGGTTACGGTACCAGAAGGAAAGCCGAAACTTCTGGATGAGGCACAGGCTAAGGTGGATGAGGTAACTGATCACTATGACGAAGGGCTTGTGTCTGATGATGAACGTCGGCGCGAGGTTATCAAGATTTGGCACGAGACCAAAGCAAAGTTAGGAGAAATGCTCTCCGAAAACCTTGATCAGAATGGTTCCGTAATGGACATGCTCTCTTCTGGAGCACGTGGTTCGATGGGACAGGTAAACAACATGTCCGGTATGAAGGGGTTGATTCAGGATAACAAGGGAGAGATTCTCGACTTTCCGGTCAAGACTTCTTCCAAGGAAGGTCACACGCCGATTGAGTACTTTACCACTACCCACGGTTCACGAAAGGGTCTGACCGACACCGCTTTGAAGACAGCAACTGCCGGATTCTTGACTCGGCGTCTCTTTGATGTCGCGCAGGATGTGATTGTTAGTATGGAGGACTGTGGTACGAAGGAGAGCATTACTATCAAGGAGGAGAATTTATCTGGTATTGTGGTCCCAATCTCAAAGGGAGCGCAGGGTCGCTTCCTGGCACAGGATGTTGTCACGGAAGAGGGTGAAAAGATCTTCTCAGCTGATGACTACCTAACCCGTGATGATGCGCGGAAATTTGATGATGTTGAGGTCGAGTCAATTGAGGTGCGTTCACCAATGACCTGTGAGGCACCGCGTGGAGTTTGTCAGAAGTGTTACGGAGTTGACCATGGTAATAACCGTCCGGTTGAGATCGGCGAGGCGGTTGGAACGGTGGCAGCGCAGGCGATTGGTGAGCCAGGAACGCAGCTAACAATGCGTACATTCCATGCTGGTGGTGTAGCTTCTGAGGAAGGTGACATTACTCATGGTTTGCCCCGGGTTGAGCAGCTCTTTGAAGCGCGAGAACCAAAGATGCCCGCAATTGTTAGTGAAGTGGATGGAACAGTTACAAACATCACCGTGGAAGAAAAAAAGCTTTCCATCACGGTTCTTCCTAATGAGGGGCAGAAGAAGAAGGAGGCACTTATTTACACAGCTCCATCTCGCCGCAGTGCGGTTGTAGAGGAAGGAGATGAAGTTACGGCTGGTCAGCTTCTTAGTGATGGTGCTGCTAATCTATCTGAGGTCTTCAAGTACGGTGGTAAGGCAGTAGCCCAGAATTATGTTATCCGTGAGGTTAACAAGATTTACGAACTGCAAGGAGCCTCAATTTCGCGTAAGCACCTTGAGGTGATGGTGAAGCAGATGTTCTCTCGCTTGAAGATTCGCAAGCCGGGTGATACGCGGTTCACCGTTGGCGATGTTGTTGAGGAGGCTGAGCTACGTGAGGAAAATAGCCGTATGAAGGAGGAGGGTCAAAAACCAGCAGAGGCTGACCAGCTCCTTAAGGGAATTACTCGTGTCGCTCTTTCACGAAAGAGCTTCCTCTCAGCAGCCTCCTTCCAGCACACTACTCGCATCCTTATCGATGCGGCTGTGCGTGGCAGTGAGGATAATCTGGTTGGTTTGAAGGAAAATGTTATTCTTGGTCGCTTGATTCCGGCCGGTACTGGTTTTCCTGGTAGTCCGAAGGCTGAGATGGTGGCCAGGCATAAGAAGAAGTAGTTCTCAGACATAAATTTGAGCAACGGTATCCCGCTTAGGCGGGATTATCCAGCACTCATTCCGTCCAGGAATATTATCATGTCAATGATAATATTCACCCCAAGAGTACTTCCTCGTCCCGTCCTAACGGGACTCAGGGCGCGGAAATAAATTCGGGCAATGGTACTTTTACCCGCTTCGCAGATAAAAGTTATCCAGCCCTCATTCCGTCCAGAAAAATCATATATGATTTTCGGACATAAATTCGTGTGATCGTTCTTTTAATTTACTGGGTAAATTAAAAGCTGCGAACACTCATTCAAAATCAACAATGGCTTCTGACGTAGAAAAAATTAAGGAGCTTCTCACCATTGAAGAGGTGGTGAGTTCTTATGTAGAGCTGAATCAGTCGGGTAAGTACCTGCAAGCCCTGTCACCATTCACAAATGAGAAGACGCCGTCTTTCTATGTATCGCCAGATAAGGGATTATTCCACTGCTTTTCCTCTGGTAAGGGTGGTGACATCTTTACCTTCATCCAGGAGATGGAGGGGGTAGAGTTTCGTGAAGCCCTGAAGCTTCTGGCCGACCGGGCCGGAGTCTCACTCTCGGGCGGCGGTGGTGGAGACAGTGGTCGCAAGCAGCGTTTACGTGATATTGTCGCTGCTGCACGAGATTTCTACGTACGAAGGCTTGCGGAAGGCTCGGCCGGGAAGGCATACCTTGCTCAGCGGGGCATTGAAGAGAAAACTGCCGACCGTTTCAAGATTGGTGAGGCACCAGATGACTGGCGGCAACTAACGGAGTTTCTGCAGTCGGAAGGTTATAAGCTTGAGGATATTCTGGAGGCTGGACTTTCTAAGCAGCCGGACAACAGTAAGTCAGCGTACGATCGCTTTCGGTCTCGATTGCTCTTTCCACTCAATGATCCTGCTGGCAGGCCGGTAGCCTTCTCGGGTCGGCGACTTAAAGAAGATGATAAGACGGCTAAGTACATAAACTCACCAGAGACGCCGCTTTATCGCAAAAAGAAGGTACTCTATGGTTTTGATCTAGCCAAGGATAAATTAAGAGAACTAAAGGCCGCAATTCTGGTAGAAGGACAGATTGATCTTGTCCTGGCTCATCAGGCTGGTTTTTCCAATACGGTTGCGTCTTCTGGGACAGCCGTCACGACTGATCATCTGAAACTTCTCCAGCGCTTTACTGATAATCTTATCCTGGCGCTCGATACTGATACTGCCGGCCGTGCCTCAACGCTGAAGACTGCTCGACTGGCACTGACACTAGGGATGAAGCCGAAGGTAGCAGCACTGCCGGCTGATACTGATCCGGCTGACATCATTGCTGGGGAAGGAAAGGCGGTCTTCAAGACAGTGATTGCGCAGGCTAAGGATGTGGTGGAGGTGGCAGTTGACTGGGCGCACGAGGATGGTCGCGGCCGGGAGGGATTTCTCGAGTTGGTTCAGAGAAATGTTTTCCCATTACTTTCCAGTATTGAAAACAAGATTAGCCAGGATCACTACATTGAGAAGGTGTCGCAGTTGGCAGATATCCGCGAACAGACACTTCGATCCGAATTAGTAAAGCTACATTCTAAGTCCGAGACCTCATCAAAAAATCTTCGACCGGTTCAGTTAAATGAGTCTGATGATCAATTTCTGACACCACACGAAAGAAAGGAAAGTATATATCAGAAAATACTGACCTTCATAGACTGGCTGATGGAGTTAGAAAAACCAGTAGTTGATCCGGACAAAGTTAAGGAAAGAATTGTAGACATAGCTAAGTTAAACATTGGCCGTGAGCTGTCGGCAGAGGTGACAGAGAATGATGTGTTGGCACTTGATATTGCCTACGAGGATGCATCGGATAAACGTATTCGTCGCGATTTAGAGGAGTTGCTGCTTCACTTTGAGGTGCAGGTGCTTCAGGACACGTACGAAAGAGCTAGCCGCCAGGTTGCGAAGGAGGTCGATAAAAAAACGCGGCAGAGGATTTTGGAGAAGTGTCAGAAGATTTCACGTCGGATTCATGAGATTCGTGAAAAGGTGCGCGAACTTGTATGATTTCAGAAACTATCTACTATCTCACCATTATTAGTACCATTCATATGTTATCCTGTACCTAGAATTATCTTCTGCCGACTAAAACGTCCCCATTCCGCCTGCAAAATATCGCTTCGGTCTCAATGAGTCTCGATTCATTTCGACCTCCGGATCGTTTTCGTCCTAAAGAGTTAGGTTTGTAGCTCGGCGTATGATAGCAGATAATTTCTTACTTAAATATTTTTGTAATGCCAAGATCAAAACCAAAAGAAGAAAATAGAGAATTTGAGCTGAGCGAGGACGAACGTTATCGCCAGAACAAAGTTAAGGAGCTGACCTCAACCGGTCAGCAGCGTGGTGCGATTACCTACGATCAGATTCTTAAGAAGTTTCCCTTCATTGAGGAGGATATTGATCTTTTAGAAGAGCTTTATGACAAGTTTGATAATGCTAATATTCGGTTACAGAAGGAGGCCAGTCTTTTTGATATTGATGATAGCGACAGTGATGTTTTTCGCCGTTCTAGTACCGCCTCTTTTGACTCAGTGCAGCAGTATCTGAAGGAGATTGGGAAGTATAACCTGATTGATGCGCAGATGGAAAAGGACCTGGCTAAGCGAATTGCTGCTGGTGACGACGAGGCAAAGAACATTCTGGCTCGGGCTAACCTGCGTTTAGTTGTCTCTATCGCCAAACGTTACGCCAGCCGTTCTTCAAACTTAACTCTTCTCGACTTGATTCAGGAAGGTAACATCGGACTCTTTAAGGCGGTTGATAAGTTCGACTGGACGCGCGGTTTTAAGTTCTCTACCTACGCAACCTGGTGGATTCGTCAGGCTATCACGCGAGCTCTGGCCGACCAGTCACGGACGATTCGGATTCCGGTTCACATGGTGGAGACAATCTCGAAGTATAAGTGGGTAACACGTCAGCTAACACAGGATTTAGGGCGTGACCCGTTGCCGGAGGAGATAGCGATTGAGATGGGAATTGAGCTAGAGAAGGTGCTGCAGATTCAGAAGATTCGCCAGAATACTATTTCGCTGGAGACACCGGTCGGTGATGAGGGTGACGATCGCTCTACCTTTGGTGACTTTATCCCGGATGAAGATCTGGATGATCCTGATGCTCAGACCTCACACCGAATTCTTTCCGAACAGCTTGAGCAGGTCTTGAATGAGTTGACACCAAAGGAGCGGCAGATTCTGGAACTGCGCAGTGGCTTGATCGGTGGGGTAAGTCATACACTCGAGGAGGTAGGGAAGCGCTTTGATGTTACGCGTGAGCGTATTCGACAGATTGAGGCCAAGGCGCACGAGAAGATTCGTCAGAATGCCCGGGCGGGGCAGTTGAAAAACTATTAAGTGTTCGCACTCCCTATTTTGTTTCGGTACGAATAAGACGCCCCAGCGGGCGTCTTTTCTCAGTCTCGGGCTCGCTCCTCCGATCAAGGTCGGAGACCATGCCCGCTCGCCCTACGAAGCCCGAACAAAACAGGAGTACTCACTTGGTTCTTCATCCCTAACCTTAACTGGTAAATATTGTTTATGTAAGGAAGTGCCGAAATTCGATAGATTGGGTATACATAGGTTCAACCTATGTGATTAAGATTGGAGACTTATAAATAGCTTTTGTATTAGGTCTGTTTCAGCTCTTGACATAAGGTATGTATATGTGTATTATTTAAATAGGTAGTTAATGTTAATTTAAAACTTAAAAACAATCCCAGGAGGTTGTTATGGCAAATTTTAAGAAATGTCCAAAGTGTTACCTTGACCTTGAGGTAGCAGAGAAAAAGATCGAAAAGAAAATCGATAGTTGGATTGAAGGAAAGCACAAGGATTCTCTAAAATGGCCCCGGATACGTACCAAGATTGTCTCAGTCGTTATAGGGTTATTAGTAGGGCTGGCTATTGCTTTTGTGATAACTCTTCTGTATGCGAATATTTTTGAACTTCCTTCTCCTTCGGAAACCGAGTTTCTGGATTTAACAGTTCAGGAATTTCTAGTAGTGCTTGGTGGGGCTTTAATTATTCTTATTCCTCCATATTATCTTTCGGTTCTTCTTATGAAGGAATCGATTCCTACTGAGGAGAAGCGCTTGCGAGCGAATATGAGAAAGGAGATTCTAGGTATTCGTTCAAAATAATCTACAATTTTAAAGATCAGGCTTTTACAGTCTGGTCTTTTTTAATACATAAATCGCAGGGCTGTTATAATGGCGGTATGAATGAAGCTCGAGATGATGAATTTAAGGGGCGGTATGAGAAGCTCAATGATGCACAGCGAGCGGCTGTCGATACGATTGAAGGCCCGCTTTTAGTAGTGGCAGGGCCCGGCAGTGGCAAGACAGAGCTTCTTTCCATTCGAGCCGCCAACATCTTAAATAAAACAGACGCCTATGCCTCCGACATCCTCTGCCTTACCTTCACCGAGGCGGCCGAGATCAATATGAGGCGGCGGTTGACCAGCATCATCGGCAGTGAGGCCAACCACATCAAGGTGCACACCTTTCATAACTTCTGCCGTCGGATCCGAGAGAACTTCCCGGAGCACTTTGGTGTCACTACTGATTTTTCGGTCGCTGACGACATCGTCCGCACCGAGATTCTAGAGGAAATCTTTATCAGTATGGATCACGACAATCCGCTACGCAGTGAGCATCCGGAGCTGGGATTTGTGTTTCTTAAGCCGGTGATGGGTGCCTTGGCTAATATCAAACAGGCCGGGCTCGACCCGGAGGAGTTTCGGGCAGTACTGGATGCCAACGCTGAGTTTCTTGCGGCGGTGCGTGCGGATGTGGATCGCGTATTCTCCCAGCGGGCTAGCAAGGAGTTGTTTGATGATCTAGAGGAGCTTCTAAAGCTTTTGGAAGAAAAGCAGACTGAAAGCCCGGTGCCGCACTTTCATTCCTTGGCTTATGCTCTCAGTGCTCGCCTGGAGCGTGCGCTAAACGAGGCTAAAGAAGAGGATAGCACCAAGCCGATCACGGAGTTTAAGAATACACACACGGTCAAGGAGGGTGATGGCCGAATCCTGAAGACCGACCGCGACCGCGAGAAGCTTCAGGCGTTAGCAGATGTGTATGCAGCCTATGAAAAAAACAAGTATGACCGTGGTTTTTATGATTTTGATGACATGATTCTCGAGGTGATTCATAAGCTGGAGGAGGAGCCGAGCCTGCGAGCAGCAGTTGCTGAGGTAAACAACTACATTATGGTGGATGAGTTTCAGGATACTAATGATGCGCAGCTGCGCCTAATTCTCGCCATTGCTCAGGAGGCACCAGAAGACAGTCCGAACCTGATGGTGGTCGGCGATGATGATCAGGCCATCTATCGCTTTCAGGGTGCCGAAGTTTCTAACATTTTAAACTTCAAGCACACCTTCGTCGATACAAAGGTGGTAACACTGACAAAAAATTATCGCTCGAAGCAGGAGATTCTGGATATTTCGCAAACTGTTATCGATCAAGGAGAGGAGAGACTAGCAACAATCCTGGCTGAAGTCGAGAAGAAGTTAGAGGCAGCCGGCGAGATAACTAGTGATGTTTCAGTTGCTAAGCGAGTACTACCGACACGAACGCACCATAACCATGCGATTGCTCTGCGAGCGAAGGAGTTGATCGCTTCTGGAGAGTCTCCGGATGAGATTGCTATTCTTGGTCGCCGTCATCAGGACTTAGAGGCTTTGGTGCCGTACCTGCATGAGGCCGGTGTGCCAATCACCTACGAGCGGCAGCAGAATGTTCTGGCGCAGCCACATATTCGTCAGTTAATAGCTATGTGTCGGCTTATCACAGAATTAGGGCAGGGTAATCACGAAGAGGCCGAAAGTCTGCTGCCGGAGGTGCTGTCTTATTCGTTTTGGGGCTTGGAGCGGGCAGTTGTGTGGGAGTTGTCTCTGGCAGCCAAGGATGAAAGGAAGCTCTGGCTGGTGCTGATGCGAAAGCGGGGTGGAAAACTCGCTGTAATTGCTGACTTTTTTCTCCATCTTTCCGAGCGAGCTACGCATGAGCCGGTTGAGTACATACTGGAGGCACTGGTTGGAGCACATGAGCTGTCGGGTGCTGATGATCCTGATGCCGATGAGATCGAGTTGTCGGACACAGAAGTTCGTGAGTTCACCAGCCCGTTCAAGAGTTTCTACTTCTCCCGTGAGCGTCTGCAGGACGACCCGGCAGAGTATTTACGGTTTCTCTCCAGCCTGAAGACATTTGTGTTTGCGCTACGTGAGCATAAGGAGGGGACGATTCTCACCACTAGTGATCTCCTGGATTTTGTTGATACACATGAAGACAACAACCTGGTAGTGACCGACACAAGCCCGTTTGTGAATGCGGCCGAGGCAGTGCATCTGATGACGGCGCATAAGGCGAAGGGGCAGGAGTTTGGCGCAGTGTTTATTACGGCTGCCGTTGATGACATCTGGGCCTCAAGTCCGCGCGGTTCACGGATTCGCTTTCCGGAGAATCTACCGATTCAGTTCTCCGGTGACACCATTGATGACCAGCTCCGGCTCCTGTTTGTGGCCATGACGCGAGCAAAGCATACTTTAGATATTTTCTCCTTTGCCGTGGATGACAGCGGTTCTGAGCAGGTGGAGCTATCATTTCTTGGTAATGCCGATATTGAGAGTATTGAAACGTCGGACGACCAGCTACCATCGACAGAGAGCTTGCTAGCCTCTACGGTGCCGGTCTATCATGGTGGGCCGTACGTACCGGACGAAACGGCACTACTCTCGCCGCTAGTGGAGAACTACCGTCTCTCGGTAACACATTTAAATAACTTTCTTGATATACGCTACGGTGGGCCGGAGAACTTCCTTACCTCAAATCTCCTGCGGTTTCCGCAGCCTATGAGTCGTCATCAGGTGTATGGATCTGCGGTTCACACTGCTTTAGAGCGGGCTTATGTCTATCTTAAGCAGGAAGGTAGTCTTCCGGATGAGAAGCAGATAATTGAGTGGTTCATGGCTCGGATTGATCGCAGTCGATTACCTGAGCATGATCGCACATATCTAGCTGAACGCGGCAAGGATGCTCTAGCCACTTACTGGCAGGAGCGGTCTCAAGACTATCAGGCTGATGACATGAGCGAGTACAACTTCCGCAAGGACAATGTGGTTGTTGATGAGATCCCCTTGGTGGGGAAGCTGGACAAGATTCGGATATCTGAT
Organism: Minisyncoccota bacterium; assembly: GCA_040904005.1. GTDB lineage: Bacteria > Patescibacteriota > Minisyncoccia > Phycocordibacterales > SW-6-46-9 > JBBDUH01. The sequence goes on along the minus strand of JBBDUH010000059.1, from coordinate 3,145 downwards.
GATAAGGTTACTGTCTACGACTTTAAGACGGGCTCAAGCTTCGATCGGTTCAGTGCTTCTAGTGTCAAAGCAGAGAATTATCGTCGTCAGCTTATTTTCTATAAACTCTTGGTAGAGAACTCTGCTGCTTTTGTTGGCAAAGAGGTGGAAGGAGGAGTTCTGGAGTTTATCGAGCCTAAGGATGAAAGTATTGTGACGCTGCCGTATGAGATAACTGCTGATGATGTTACCGAGCTTAAGCAGCTTATTCGGGTGGTCTATGACCATATTGTGAATCTCGAGTTCCCGGATACCTCTAGCTACAGTGCTGACGCAAAGGGGGTGAAGGCATTTCAGGACGACTTACTGAAAAATAACCTATAGAGTTTTTAATTTGCGTACATTCTTGCGTACTTGGTCCAGGAAAATTACATGTAATTCTCACCCCAAGAGTACTTCTTCGCTCAGGGCGCGGACATAAATTCTCGGGTAACTATGTGAACTCATTCCGCCCAGGAATTTTGTCATATAAATGACAAAATTTAGACATAAATTCGGGCGATAGTACTTCTATGTGCAAAGCACATAGAAATTGTCTAGCCTTCATTCAAAAAACACTCAGCATAGCTGAGTGTTTTTACATCTTGAGAAATGCGCCTTGGCTTAAAGATCAGCGAAGACGCTATCGGAAAAAGACCAGAAAGCGTCATTTCCTCCGAGATCAGCAATACATTCTGAGGCCTGCGCATAGAGTGGCGCCTGCTCATGACCCTGCAGCTGTGGGATTGGGAAGTGACGGTATACCCAGGCTACCTGGTCAGCTTCGTAGGTATCGATTATCTGCTTCATCGTGTCGTGGAACTGACCACAGAATGGGCAGAAGAAGTCCGAGTACTCAACTAGTACGACCTCGGCGTCAATGTTGCCGCGGATGTGGTCGTCCTCATCAACTAGGTTGATGGCTACGTCGGCAGACCTTTCGTCTGTGTCTGGTCCGTCAGCATCCGCGAGCATGATATCAATAATCTGTGTCATAGGAGCGTAAGGTACAGAACCACTGAGTACTACGCGGCGGCCATCCTCGCTGACCTGAATACCATCAATTAGGCTGGTTAGTTGAGTCTGTGTTTCAGCAGAGAGTGGGTCGCTAGAGACAAGAACATTAAAGGGAGTACCGCGAGCGCCGGCCGCAACTGCGTTGTTGAGGTCTTCTTCTACGTCACTTTGAAACTGGTTTGAGGAAATACAGGTCTCAAAGTCATCAGCATCTACTCCGGCCGCTACAGCTGCAGCGACTAGCGGGTCTTCGCCTCCAGCAGTGTTTCCATTGTTGTTATTGTTACTGAAGAAGACTCCGGCCGCGATAAGAATTCCGGCAAAAAGGACAGCGCCAGCAATGATCCATGTACTCTTGGTTGATGTATCCATAAGTTATAATGTATTAGAAACTGTATAAAGGTCTTGGCTAATCACAGTCTTTATAATAACAGAATGAATAACAAAACACACAGTTCAGATTGCCAGATAACCAACGTTGAGTTTGCACGGGGTGTTGTCGGTGATGATCCGATATTAGCAGAAGACAAACCAAACATTGTTGTGGCTGGCCGTTCCAATGCAGGGAAGTCTAGTGTCATTAACCGTCTGCTCGGCCGCCAGCTTGCTCGCACTTCAAGTACACCAGGCAAGACGCAGGAGATAAACTTTTTCTCTATTGATGCTGCTGCGTACCTTGTCGATCTTCCTGGATATGGTTACGCTAAGCTTCCTGCCGCCAGAGCAGAGAAGTTAAGAAAGCAGATGATCTGGTATCTGGCTCGTAGTGGAGCACCAATTAAGCTACTACTTTTAGTGCTTGATGTTCGTCGTGGCTCAAAGGGTCTTGACCGCGATCTCTTGGACATTGCTTCCGGTGAGGGGATTCCAGTCGTGATTGTTGCTAATAAAATCGACAAGTGTAATCAGAAGGAGCGGGTGGCTGCTCTGCGGGCGTTGGCTGAAGACGTCACCTCACATCCTGAGACGGTGAAGCAGGTGCTGCCATTCTCGGCTATAAAGGGAACGGGTAAAGATGAATTGTGTAAAATAATAAAATCCATCTATGCCAATTGATGCTGCAATAATTTTAGGATTTCTGCAGGGAATTACCGAGTTTATTCCGGTCTCATCCAGTGGACATCTGATTCTTGGCCGCGAGGTGATCAATCTTTCTGGCACGGATTCTCTGGCCTTTGATGCTGTACTGCAGATGGCGACAGCACTGGCAATCCTAACCTACTTTTGGGGGGATCTTATGGCCTGGATACGTGGCCAACGCAAGACAGTAGCGAACACAAATATCACGCTGAGGTGGCGTACAATCGGGATAATCGCTCTGGCTACCATTCCGGCGGTGATCGCTGGTTTGTGGCTGGAACCACTGATGGATACTGTCTTTAGAAACAGTCAGGTGGTTGCCTTCGGGTTGATAGTGGGAGCGGTTTTAATGATTGTTGCTGAGCGTGTACCGGAACGAGTTAAGACTAAGCTTAATTTTAAGAGTGGATTTCTAATTGGTTTATATCAGTGCTTGGCGCTAGTGCCGGGTATGAGCCGCTCTGGTTCGACCATCTCCGGTGGACTTCTGGCTGGCCTTGACCGCCAAACAGCCACGAGCTTCTCCTTTCTCTTAGGGCTGCCGATACTACTTGGTGGTGGCGGAAAGAAGCTTTATGATCTTGCAGCTTCTGGCAGCCTAGATACGCTTGGGTTACCGCTTCTGGTCGGCTCTTCAGTGGCCTTTATTTCTGGTTTGGCGGCGATGTATGTACTGATGAGCTTTATAAAGAATCACAGGCTTGACTGGTTTTCTGCCTACCGCATTCTACTGGCAGTTGCCGTATTAATAATCCTGTAGCATAACTGGCAGGGTTAAACCCTGCCAGTGAAATAACATATAAATATGTTGTCAAATTTCTCTGGTAATGTCTTAGCACTCTGCGAGGAGTGGATCCTCGCGGAAGGTATTAAGCCAGGAAATGCTTAATTTTTACAGTTCTGGGTCGGTTTTTGCTGTTGGTGAGTTGAGAATGTAGATGAGGTAGAAGATACAGCCGATGAGGAAGATAATGAGTGGGAGAATGACGCACAACTTTTCGGCCATGATGGCAATCAAGAGCCAGACAAT
>JBBDUH010000058.1:0-3576 GCA_040904005.1 Minisyncoccota bacterium | reverse complement strand
CTGCTTGCGCTGGAAGAGAATGTACTTAGCCACCTCCACCACAATCAGGTAGAAAACAGCTACGCCTGCTATAAGTAACCAGTTACCCGCTGTAAGTCTTCCTAGCTCCAGGAACTCACGCAGGCCGGGGATAAAGACGGCAGCTAATAAAGCGGTCAAGCTTAGGCCTAAAGCAGCAAAAAGAAAGTTATTGTTGAAGAAGTTTATTTTGTAAATCGGCTTGTAGAAATCCTTCAAACTGAGTACGAAAAGCAACGCATCGATGGTGAGGATAACGAACATAATGGTCCGGATCTGCTCTATTGGCAGGGCTGTGCCGGAGAGAATGACGTAGATAACAAAGGCCGCCAAGCCAGTAATTGTACCGCTAACGAAGATCAACCACTTCATCGGCGTGGATATCAGATTCTTCACTCGCGACGAACGCGGGTCACGCTTCATTACGTCTGAGGCAGAAGGCTCAAAGGCAAACACAAAACTAAGCAGACCGCCTTCAATTATATTTATCCAGAGAATCTGGGCTGGCAGCACCGGCAGCGGTAGCGCTATTGCCAGCGCACCGGCAATCAGGAAGACTCCACCAAAGGATGTGCTCAAAAGATGAACCACGATCTTCTTTAGGTTATCGATAATGCGGCGTCCTTCCTCAATGGCAGCGACAATGATTGAGAAGCTGTTGTCCAGGAGTACTAAATCAGAGGCCTCCTTGGCAACCTCGGTACCCGAGCCCACAGCTACACCAATGTTTGCGGCCTGTAGCGCCGGGGCGTCATTAACCCCATCGCCGGTCATGGCAATCACCTCGTCTTGATCGCGCAGAAGCCGTGCCAGCCGCAGCTTCTGGGACGGCAGGACACGAGCAAAGACGGTACGCTCTTTCAGAGCTGTGACAATCTCTTCGTCGCTCATCTTCTCCAGGTCACTGCCGGTGATCGGCCTGGTATCCGCGGTGGCGATACCGGCCTGCCTGGCAATGAAAAGCCCGGTCTCAGGATTGTCGCCGGTCACCATCAGAATGTGCACACCTGCAGCCTTGGCCTCAGCAATGGAGTTGGGTACATCCGAGCGGATTGGATCACTGAATGAGACCAGGCCAAGAAAGACAAGGTCGGAAACCTGGCTCTCAGCTGGCTCTCCTTCCTTGGACCGCTTAATCTTCTCACCTGAGTTAGGTTTGTAGGCAACCGCGATCAGACGCTTACCCTCACTACTCTTCTCTCGCTGCAGCTCCTCTATGTGTTCACGTGTGCTGTCATCAAGAGAGAGGGCGGACTCGTCACTGTAAATAAAGGAGCTGTGGGCCAGTACTGTCTCTGGGGCACCACTGACAAACAGCTGATTCTTCGTGTCTTCATCCCCTGCTTTGGCCTGACTCAGGCTAACCGCAAAACGATTCTCGGATGAGAAGGCGAGGAAATCGAGGCGGTGCGTATCAAGCTCCTCTTTATTAAAATCAGCCTCCAGACCACGCTGAACCAGCGCCCGCTCAATCGGCCGGCCACGCACGACTCGCTCACCACCCACATGCTCAACAAATGCATCTGAGCTGGTGACTGCGGCCTCAAGCAAATGCAGCTGCAGCGGCGACAAGATGGCCTCACCCTTAGACTTAGGCTCCCCCATTATCTGATCGAAGCTCAAGAGATCAGCCACCACCATCTTGGCCTCGGTAAGTGTCCCTGTCTTGTCGGTCATGATTGTCGTGGTTGAGCCCAGTGTCTCGGCCGCCCGCAGATTCTTTACCAACCCACCGCGAGAGAGAATCTTCTCCATACCGATGGCCAGCACCACCGTCACTGCCGCCGGCAGACCTTCTGGCACCACACTCACCGCCACCGCAATCGCCACCAAAACCATCTCAACCAACGGCTCTGCCCGGGCAACCCCGAGTATGAAGATAAGCGCAACTGCTACTAGCGAAATAACCGCGACGAAACGTGCCAGCCGCTGCATATGCTGCTGGATCGGTGTATCCTTTCCCGTCTCAGCAGTTAATTCCTGAGCAATTCTTCCTAACTCTGTATCATCACCCACTGCCACAACAATTCCGTGAGACTCCCCTGTCTCCACCAGTGTTCCTTTGTAGACCATGTTTAAGCGGTCGGTTACGGGCGTGTCTGCAGAGAGCTTGCCTATCTGCTTGCTAACTCCTAGCCACTCACCGGTCAGGGCGGCCTCATTAACCTTGAGATTCTTCTCCTGAATAAGACGCACATCGGCCGGAACCTGCATACCGGCATCAAGCTCGACAATGTCACCGACAACAACTTCGTCGGCCAGTACAACCTGCTTTGTGCCGTCGCGAATGACGGTGGCCTGTGTTATTTGCTTTTTATTTAAGGCGCTGAAGGCGCGCGACGCCCGCTCCTCCTGAAAGGTCCCGATCACAACATTGACCAAGAGAGCAATGAAGATAACGATTGTGTCGGTGTACTCGCCCAAAAGCAGCGTGGCGATGCCTGCGACCAAGAGAATAAGAATGAGCGGATTCCTAAACTGACTTATAAAAAGCGTAAAAAGCCCGAACGACTTTTGCTCTGTTAGTTGATTGCTGCCGTGCAGCTCACGCGAACCCTCTACCGCATCAGCAGAAAGCCCCCGCTTGGTGTCGATGGATAACTTCTCGGCCACAGCTTCGGCCCGCAGAGTGTGCCACTCAACCCTCATTTTAGTTTTGGTAGGTGTATTGGGCATAATCGACGTTGTCAGTTGTGGAAGGATCAGAGAACATAACAAATAAACACTTTATTTTTCTGATCGGAACTAAATACCGAGACCTTTATCCTCAATCAGCTTCTCGACCTTCTTCTCCTGCTTTATGTGCTCCTTCTCTTCTTCCTCTTCCTTAATTTTCTCATCCTGATAATCCCGCACCTGCGCAAAACTAAATAAAGAAAAAACCACAATACTAGCCAGTACAACGCCAAGCAGGTTTACTATAAATAGAAGAACAGAGCTGACGAACAGCGACATAGACAGAAGGGATAAGGAAATGCCGACCGCTCCCAGCGGCGGTACTAAGGAAACGGCAATGGCCACGCCTGGTAGCGACAAGCCAACATCTTCTTTTATCCAGGCAAAGCTGGCCACAACCCCAGCGCCAAAGGAGATAAGAAAGTACAGGAGTAGATCTGACTCAATAAGGAGACTGAGAATTTCTGTTGTTGCATTTGTATCCACAAAAAAAGCAACCACAAAAGAGATGGCAACGCCAATGATAAATGATATGACAATGATACGTAGGGCGCGGAGGATTGCCTCGCCACTGGCAGTTACGATGCCAAGCCCAAGGGCAAGAATTGGGAAAAGGATTGGCGCTACCAGCATCGCCCCAACGACGACAATGGCGTTGTCCATGAGAAGACCAAGAGTTGTCAGCACCATAGCGATGCTGAGAAAGAGGTAAAAATCGGTGTCAGCCCGCGACTCGTCGATGAGCTTTTTGGCGGCGCGTTTCTGGGTAAAAAGCCCGGTGGTAAAGACCGATCTGTCTGCATTAGTTTCATTCATACCTCAATTGTAGCAGACAGTCTCTCCGGCGTGTTAAAATATCCACATGTTACAAGAAAAAATTAC
>JBBDUH010000057.1:0-21672 GCA_040904005.1 Minisyncoccota bacterium | reverse complement strand
GTTGCCGGACTAGGACTCGAACCTAGATTACTGGTACCAGAAACCAGCGTCCTACCATTAGACGATCCGGCAGTTAACCTCCATAGGATACCAATTTTCAGCTCTAATATCAAAAGTTTTGTTACCTTCAATAAAAAGGGTCAAGATTGATTCCACTAAAACGAATTTTAGTCTCGAGTTTATTGCTCAAGCTCTAGCGGGGGCGGGATCCGTGATTAAGAGATTACGCGAAAACTTGCCGGTCCCAGAGCGAGATATCTACCTGTCTAAATATATACTTTTTGAGTGTGCTCTCTAATTATCAAGCTGTCTGTTGATGTAGTCGGCATACCACTCGGGCCACTCCGCATCCGGTTCGTCTAAGGTTTTTTCATATTCGTGATGAGCCTGCTGGGCATCCTTTAGAAGCCGGACGAGTTCATCCTTTGGTATATTCATAGAATTATATAAGCGCGTTAATTGCGTAAGCTCCAGGACCGAAGGCGAGCAGCACCAGCATTAATGCAAGCAGAAGCAGATCATACGACCAGTCGGTAAAGAGCTTATCGGTTTTGGTAATTTTCCAGATGGCACCAAGTAGCATCTCGAATCCAAAGGCAGCCGCCGGGATCCAGGTGAGGAAGCCAAGCAGGATTCCTAGTCCACCAAGAAACTCCACAGCGGCAACGATACTGCCGTGGAGCCAGCCTGGCTTGAAACCCATCCCTGCGAAGTCCTTTGCATTCTGTCGCAGGTCTCTTATCTTTGGCCAGCCGTAGTAGATCATCACACTACCGGCGATAATACGAACCAGAAGTAGAATGGTATGGGTAAATGAGGCAAGGGGTATAAGATCAAACATAGATTAATTAAGGTTACGGGTAAGCCACTCATCGATTTTCTCTATTGCGCCTACGGCGTGCTCACCGACCAGAATTCCTGGGTGTGAGGCGCCGGTAATCTCGATCACATCTTTTTCGTAGTACTCGGCCATCTTGGTGGCGGTCTTGATACCGATGCCAAACTCAACTGATTCTCCCAGCTCACCGCCGACAAACAGCGTGGGCAGGGAGAGATCCTCTTTGGTAACGGAGATACCGTGCTTGCGCTGCGTGCGGGCGGCTCCAGACTCAGAACCGAGCATATCCTTGAGTTTCATCAGCATTTCCTGCGGGATATCCGGAAAGGCCTTCATAACAGACTGCGGGTCTGTCGGCATTCCGGCATCAACTGCCGTGTACTCGTCCGGGTATGACTTGTCGACGCTACCTTGCACCTCCTGCGTCGGGCTGGGATCAATCGCAACAACAGCAGCTGGACTGTGGTCTCTGGCGTACATTACCGCTACTAATCCACCCATCGAGTGGCCAATCACAACCGGGTTCTTCAGGTCATTGTCGGTGACGCTCGTGTGGACATCTGCGACGTAGTCATCCATGGTGGTACCGGCAATCTGTCCGTCGCTCTCTCCGTGACCGCGGAGATCTGGAGCGTACACATTCCAGCCCTTGTTTGCCAGCTGCTTTATGTATGTCATCCACATCTTGGCTGATCCCCAGGATCCATGGATAAGCACTACGTCACCTTTGGCATTTTCTTGATCTGTTTTCTTCACGCTGGTAAAAATCTTCATTTTTAGAGATTATCTTAAATGATTAATTTCTATTTTTATTGGGCTGATAAGCATGATCAGCCTTGAATTTATCCTCGGCAAACTCCTTCCCGTCGTCGAGAAACTCAATGATGTGCTTGGTGTTTTTGAAGGCATTTGCTAGCGATACTGATGCGCCCGGAGACGGAGTGATGTCAAAAATGATATCGTCTCCGACAATCTTGGCCTCACCAAACTGGAGTGTACTTTCCTTCGTATCAACTATCTGCGGCCTGATACCGCCGCGTCGCTTCTTTTCCTCAAGCTCATTATACTTGATGTTAGGAATTACCTTGCGAGCTTCATGCAGGAAGGCCCAGCGACCGAGGTACGGAATGTCGTAGAGTACCTGCTTGAGTAGATACTGAATGTATACCGGTTTTAGACCAATAGACAACAGGGCTTTAAAGGCATCCCAGCGTGGATGAGCCAGCTTAAAGAAATCAGCAACAGAACTATAATCTGATCGCTCAAGCATGGGAAGAATCTTCACTACCGGGCCAAACTGGGTCTCATTCAGATTATCAACGGCCGGGTCGGCGTGAATGGCAGCAAAAGGAATACCCTCGAGCTGCATCATGTACACCTTGCCGTTCACCTGCTTAGGGGCACAGATAAAGTTTCCGGCAACAGGGAGGAGGATCCAGTTTTTCTTGTATCCCAGGCTGTGGGCAAAGCGGAGACTAGCGGCTCCGACAGCAAACAGAACCGATTTTGCCTGGATGGTGTCGGTATCGGTTGAAACAAGATAGTTACCTTCAGCATCTCTAGTGAGGTTAGAGACCTTACTGTTCATATACAGATCGATTTCTGTATTGTTGCTTTTCAGTGCCTCCTGCACAAAAGACTGTGCTGTTTTTCCGTAGTCAACGGTATGGCCATATGGATTGTATAGAGCCAGGATTGGTGTATCCTTTTTGCGACCGGCTACAAGCTTAGGCTCAATCTTTTGGATACCGTCCCGCTCAAGTTTCTGAAGATTAGGGAAGATGTCCTTGATATTTTCGTAGCGTTCCTCCAGCTCTGATACCTCTTTTTTTCCGACAGCCAGCACCATTTTATGGATTGGTTGATACAGTCGCTCATTTTCATGGGATTGCAGATATCCGGCTAGAAGTGCTGCCTCATCTCGAACTTTTTCCGATTTTTCTCTCGTATAGTTGGTTTCAATATCTCCAAAGTGAAGTGTTTGGCTATTCCAGCTACGATGAGATACACCATGTCCAATCTGCTTACGCTTCTCGATAAGAGCTACAGAGCTCACATCTGTGTACTTTGCCAGTGTATACAATGTACTGGCGCCGATGATTCCGCCACCAACGATGACGACATCATATTTTTCCTGTGGTTTTTTCATTACTGCTTGTTGTTAACATTTTCGTGATCCACAACCTCCTCGTGTGCTTCAGGAACAACATTGAAGGCGATAAAAAGAAGGCCAAGAACAAGACCAAACACAAGGTGTCCTGGTAGCGATGGGAGTGCTTCCTGAATTCCGCTTCCGGAAAGACGCGGTCCGGCTCCGAGCCAGGTTGGCATAATAAGAATTGGTCCCAGGACCCACCAGATGGCTCCGTAAAGTAGTCCGTAAACAGCGGACATTGTTTTAGAAAGATCGGGTGATACCAAGAAACCAAACAAACCACCAATAAGTGCACCGTGAACGAGATGAATAATGAATCCAGCCACGGTACCACTGGCACCGTAAAGTGAAGCGATCATTCCAATAGTGGCCGGTGACGTTGCAAGCATTATTACTCCGAACGCTAAGGCTGCAATCACCCCAGCGTATGCACCTGACCGTAATGTGTTATTCATAGTAATTTTTTGTAAGTTAGTTTACGTAAATAATAGTCAACTCTTCAATCGCCACATATTTATAACTACCTTGTGCTTTCCCGCCACCAGTGAAACTGTTGACAATTATTGGCACTACGGATAACATATGAATATATGACAACATCATCATATAACACAACCTCAAATAAAACAACCAGCGGTGCTGACAAGGAGGCAGAGACGGTACTAAAGATTCTGAATAATAAAAATCGCTTTGCGATCATGCAGCTTCTCCTGAATGCCGATGAGGATCTCTGTGTGTACGAAATATCGCAGGCGGTCGGCATTTCGCAGTCGGCAGCGTCACATCAGCTGGCGAATCTGGAGGCACACGGTGTTGTCAGAGGGGTGCGTGATGGGCGAACCAAGTGTTATGTACCAACAGATGCCGAGCTTACAGACAAAATTGCTCGGGTAATTAACTCCTTAGAGTCATAAGTATATGAAAACACCCTACATCATAATCATTCTTCTCCTTCTAGTGTTGGTTGGGCTCTTCTGGTACCTGCAGAGTTCTGCCTTTCCGCTTCCATCCGGAGAACCCGTGCCTGAAGAAGCCGGCACATCCACGGCTTTCCCTCTGAGCGATAGCAGTGATCGTCAGGTGCTGGTAACCGACGGAACTCGTCACTCTATTCCGCTGGATGAAATACTTTCCGGCGGCCCAGGTAAGGACGGTATTCCGTCGATTGATGATCCAAAATTTATCTCGCCGGACGAAGCTGATTTTCTGGCGGCGGATGATGTCGGTTTAGGGTTAACGATAGAAGGAGAGAGCCGCTTTTATCCGTACAAGATTCTTGTCTGGCACGAGATTGTCAATGATACGGTCGTCGGCCAGCCGGTGCTGGTTACGTACTGTCCGTTGTGTGCAACTGGAATTGTGTTTGAGCGGCAGGTGGATGGTGAGGTAGAGGAGTTTGGTGTTTCGGGTCGGCTGTGGCAGTCAAACCTCCTGATGTACAATCGGGCCGATCGTGAGGCGGATGAGTCGCTGTGGTCGCAGGTGCTGGGTGAGGCGGTGGTGGGGCCAAATACAGGTGAGCGGCTTCCGGTGGTACGGTCAGATATTGTCCAGTTTGGCGACTGGAAAGACCGTCATCCAGGCACAGAGGTGCTGTCGCGAGATACTGGCACCTCACGGAACTACGGTAGCGATCCCTACAGCGGCTACTACACTAGTGATGCAGTCTCTTTTGGAGCCGAGTTTTCCGATGATCGTCTGCATCCCAAGGATCTGGTCCACGGTATAGAAATTGACGGCCATTTCAAGGCCTATCATGACGATGCATTGGAAGCAGGCACCACAACCGATGAGTTTGCCGGTACCGACATCACCGTGGTAAAGAGCGACATCAGCGAGGTATCCTTCCGCGCGGACGGAGAAGCGATTTCCTCAATTCCGGGCTTCTGGTTCTCCTGGGTAGCTGTACACCCAGATACCGAGCTGTATCGCTAAAATAATTATGACTGATGTAGATATCACAATGTACTACTGGGTCGGATGAAGTAGCACGAATTACTTAACACATCTTAATCTTACAAATACCATGAAAAAAGTAGAAATTTACTCAACACCAAGTTGTATTCATTGCCAACACGCCAAGAAGTTTTTTGCAGATAATGATATCGACTACACCGATCACAATGTGGCCGAGGATGCCGAGAAGCGTCAAGAGATGCTTGATCGTAGTCAACAGTCGGGTGTACCGGTTATCTTTATCGATGACGAAATGGTGATTGGATTTAACGAAGCGAAGCTTAAGTCACTTCTTGAAATTGCCTAAGTATGAAAAGTAACACCACAAACTACTACATCATCGCCGCAGCCATCATTGTTGTCGGTGGTCTAATCGGATCAGCCGTACTATTTTCTAACGGAAATCAGGCAGCAGTCAGTAGCAACAATGATAATCAGATGCAGGACTCAGCACATGCATCCGCGCGCGATGAATCTCTCGGGCAGCCAATTCCGGACTGGTTTCGAATGCCAGCAGCTGCCGATGACCATATTCGCGGTGCTGCTGATGCTCCGGTAATGATTGTGGAGTACAGTGATTTTGAGTGTCCGTTTTGTGGACGACTACACCCAACGCTGACGCGAATTATTGAGGAGACGGATGATGTGGCCTGGACGTACCGTCACTTTCCGCTCAGCTCGCACTCTAATGCCTTCTCCGCTGCCGTAGCTTCCGAGTGTATTGCCAACTTGAGCGGCAATGACTCCTTCTGGAGTTTTACTGATGCATCTTTTGCTAACCAGCGCGGGATTGGTGACTCCTTCTTTGCGTCTCAGGCTGGTGAGGCTGGTATTTCTGCCGACGTCTTTGCCGCCTGCATGGATGATGCTGCGGTGGCACAGACAGTGCAGGATGACCTGGATGAAGTGGCATCACTTGGCGGTCGTGGAACGCCGTTTGTTGTGGTGCTGACCGCTGAGGGGAATATCATACCGTTCAGTGGTGCGCTGCCATATGAACAGGTTACTGCTGTTGTGGACTACGCTCGTAGTAATTAATCTCTATGAAAAAATCTCTCATTTACACTCTTATAGCAATTGGTGGAGTCATCCTAATTAGTTTCATTGCTTTTTCCGTGCCAGCGGCTGAGTCTGATAAAGGGAGTGACTTTGACGCCTTTGCTGATATTGTGCTGCTTGATTACGAGGGAAATGAACGGACGCTGGCAGAGTTTCGTGGTCGGCCGTTGGTAATAAACAGCTGGGCGACGTGGTGCCCGTTCTGTCGGGCCGAGCTACCTGATTTTGCCCGGCTGCAGAGCGAGTACGAGAGTGACGATGTTGTTGTCATAGCAATTGATAGACGCGAGTCACGCGAGCGAGCGGAGGAGTATACCGACGGGATCGATGTTTCCGATCGAATGCTCTTCCTGCTTGACCGGAACGATGACTTTTACCAGATCATTGGTGGTTTCTCGATGCCGGAAACAATCTTTATGAACTCGGCCGGAGAGATTGTGGTACACAAGCGTGGCCCGATGGAGTTAAGGGAGATGCAGGAGCATGTAGAGAAGATTATCCGTAACTAAGTAATAATTTATGATTGAAGTAAGTATCGGTCTCGCAATTTCAGCCTTCATCGCCGGACTCCTAACCTTTCTGGCACCGTGTACGCTTCCGCTGGTCCCGGCCTACCTTGGCTTTATTAGCGGTGTTGATGAGGAGAAGCTGAAGGATCCAGCGACAGCCACCGCGGCACGAAGGCGAATATTCTTTAATGGACTGGCGTTTATCGGCGGATTCTCGCTTGTGTTTATTGTCTTCGGAATGCTGGCCGGGCTGGCCGGCACCGCTCTGGCGCCGTACCAGATATGGATGTCGCGGATTGGGGGCGTGCTGGTGATAATGTTTGGTCTTTACATGCTGGGATTTTTCAAGATTTCTTTTTTTCAGACCGATAAGCGCATTCCGATCCCGAGCTGGCTGACATTAGGTAAGCCATCCAGCTCGCTGTTTATTGGAGGGACGTTTGCGGTCGGATGGACGCCGTGTGTTGGTCCGATTCTGGGGTCGATTCTGCTTCTGGCCGGTACATCAGGTACGGTTCTGCAGGGAGGGTTGATGCTGGCAATATTTTCGCTTGGTCTGGCGATCCCGTTTCTCTTGATGGCGGTAGCATTCTCGAAGGCGACAGTTTATATCGAGAAGATTTCCCGATATCTCAAATGGGTTTCAATTATTGGTGGTGTGTTCCTAATCCTGCTTGGGCTACTTCTAGTTACAAATAATTTCGGCCTAACCATTCAGTACGGGTACGAATGGCTTGATTTTATCGATTACGAAGGACTGCTTGATTATCTCTAAAAGTATAATCGGAAGTATTTGTTATAATGATGAGACATAATACAAAAATTATCTGAGCGATTGGTGAAGACTACGACAAAATGGAAGACTCCAAGGCCTCTGAAGCTGCGGTGCGACAGGCCGGGACTGGGCTGTGGTCGGTATGTGTTGATGAAGAATAACTATGAAGATAGGATACCCATGCATACATAACGGATTTGACTGCCGGCCATCCCGAACTTTTCGGTTGGCTAACTACTCCCAGGAGTACTTGATAGAAAAGATATCCGGAAACCTGGATTGTCTGGAAAGGATCCTCCGCTGGAATACCGAGCATAACCTCCTGTTTTTTCGTATTACGTCTGATTTGATTCCGTTCGGCTCTCATCCGGTACATGATTTTGATTTTGCTACGTATTTTGGGGATGAATTTGCTACGCTCGGGGAGATTATATCTGTGTCTGATATGCGTATCTCGATGCATCCAGGGCAGTATACGCTACTGAATGCTGAGGACGGGGAGGTTGTTGGTCGGGCCGTGGCTGATCTCCAGTACCACGCTGATGTTCTGGACGCACTCGGACTGGACAGTCGACATAAGATTCAGATTCATGTAGGTGGTGTGTATGGAGACAAGCCAGCTGCCAAGAAACGCTTTATTTCCGAGTATCGGAAATTACCAGATCGCATTAAAAATCGGCTTGTAATCGAGAATGATGACGTTTCTTACTCGGTAGCTGACTGTCTGGAGATTCATGAAGAGACTGGCATACCGATTATTTTTGATAATCTTCACCACGCCTGCCTTCATGAGAGTGAGGACGAGAAAGCAGCTCTTCAAGGAGTAGCCGAGACCTGGAAGAGAGAGGACGGAGTTCCGATGACTGATTACAGTGATCAGGAGCCCGGAGAGAGAAAGGGAAAGCACCGTACGCACATAGACGTAGATCACTTTCGTGAATTTTTACGGACTATAAGTGAGACGGGACTGGATGTTGATATCATGCTGGAGATAAAGAATAAGGAGAAAAGCGCGCTGCTGGCTCGTGAGGCTTTAGATGAGTAGTTTCTGCTAGCTTTTAAACTACTTACGGTGCTATGTTGTAGACCTCTTCTGGCTCAATTACGAGCACACCCTTAACAACTCGGTCCGGTAGTGTATCTGCAACCCAGGCCTTAACGTCGTTAAAGATTTCTCCGTCTTCCTGGTAGTCAACACGACCTTTTACCTGGTAGCCAGCCATACCCGTCCAGCAGGTAAGAGCTACCTGTGGGTCGGCAACAATGTTCTCAGCTGTCTTTTCCATAAAGTAGTTAACCAGCCATATCTGACCATTTTCGACGCGCACCGATGAGACCGGCACAACGTTTAGACCGTGTGGCCCGTTGGTAGCGAGAGCTTTGCTATCTGCGTCCAAAATCATCTCCTGTACCTCTGTGGTGAATTCCATATTTATGATTGATTATGTATAAGGTTTTCCATTATACACTCTGACTTGATTACGGTGGTACGTGCGATCAGCCGTCTATGTTAAAATAACATCATGATTGACCGACATGATTTGACCGCTGGCGAATTTATCAGAGGTTAATAGTCTACTTAATTTTATGTTTGAGCTAACAGGAAAGATTGCAGTGGTAACTGGCGCGATGCGTGGTATGGGTAAGGCCGATGCATTAACACTTGCTAAGCAGGGGGCGAAGGTTGTTGTTACCGACATTGATCTTGAGCAGTGCGAGGCGGTTGTAGAAGAAATCATTGCCGCTGGTGGCGAAGCATCTGCTTACAGAATGGATGTTGCCGACGAGATGCAGGTTAATGAAGTGTTTGATGCTGTAATTGATGAGTACGGTCAGGTTGATATTTTGGTGAACAATGCTGGCATCTTCCGCCCCAAGCCGGCGCTGGAAATTACCAAGGATGAGTGGGAGGAGATGGTTCACATCAATCTGCGTGGTCAGTTCACCTGTGCACAACGGGCAGCCAAGGAGATGGTCAAGACCGGCGGCGGCCGGATCATCAACATTGCCTCAGTTGCTTCCGGACAAACTGGTATTGGAGTTGCGGGTGGTACTCACTACACCGCCACAAAGGGTGGCGTGCTTGGTATGACTGAGGCACTAGCAGTGGAGTTGGCTGAGTACAATATTAATGTTAACGCTGTCGCACCCGGAGCGATTGATACACCGATGCTTGATGATGCCGGATTTACTGACGAGGCTCTAGAAGGTCTTTTGTCTGGGGTGCCAATGAGGCGAATGGGAACACCGGATGAGATAGCGGCTGCTGTGGTCTTCCTGGCTTCTGATGAAGCAAGTTATGTAACAGGTGCCGTCCTTACTGTTGATGGTGGTTGGTTGGCGGCCTAATTTAACTAGTTTGTTGTATCCATAGCGACGACTGTGTGCTATAGTGATGCTATATGGTTACTCGAGAGAGTCCCGACCAATGGGGCTCTCTTGCTTTTTACCCACCACTATGGAAATAAGAAACATTGCCATTATTGCCCACCCCGGTACCACGTCAGCCAGGGCTGTCGGCTACGGGGCGAGATGCGGTTGTTTAGTGAGTAAGTTCGAAATATAACCTTTATATGTCTGAAATAAGAAACATCGCTATTATTGCCCATGTTGATCATGGGAAGACAACACTGACTGACGCCATTATGCGTCAGACTGGTGCTGTGTCTGATGACACAAGTATGGACTCGGATACACTTGAAAAGGAGCGTGGTATCACGATTTACTCTAAAAACACATCGGTGCGTTGGCAGGATACCAAGATTAATATTGTCGACACACCCGGCCACGCCGACTTTGGATCCGAGGTCGAGCGGGTGCTGCGTAGTATCGACGCAGTGCTTCTGATTGTGGATGCCCAGGAAGGTCCGATGCCGCAGACGCGCTTTGTCCTCAAAAAGTCACTTGAGCTTGGTCTTAAACCGATTGTTGTTATCAACAAAATCGATAAGCCGGCGGCAGATCCCAAGCGAGTGCAGGATGAAGTCCTGGAGCTCTTCTTTGACCTCGTAGGTGAGCTGGGTGGTGATGAGGAACAGCTTGATTTCACCACGCTTTATGCCATCGGTGTTGAAGGTGCGGCTATGTATGAGCCAACAGATCCACCAAAGGATATGGCACCACTTTTAGACACCATTTTGACCGAAGTCACACCGGCGGCTAACCCAGAGACACCGAGTAACCCGGAGGATCTTCGGGCGCAGCCCTTCAACCTGGCCTACGATAACTTTCTGGGCCGCTTAGCCATTGCTCGAGTTTATGCTGGCCGTGCCACGGCGGGTATGAAGGTCCTGATAAAGAAGCCTGACGGTAGTCAGGAGGAAGGAAAAATCAGTAAGCTCTTCACCTTCGAGGGTATTACTCGCAGTGAGGCCGAGGCTGCTGAGGCAGGCGACATCGTCATGATTGCTGGGCTGGGAAACATTTTTATCGGTGACACCATTGCCGGAGATGAGGCGGTGGAGCCACTGCCTGCAATTCATATTGATGAGCCGACGATTGCTCTAGAGTTTCTGGTCAATGATTCTCCTTTCGCTGGTCGTGAAGGGACGTATGTAACCGGCCGCCAGATCCGCGAACGGCTAGAAAAGGAGCTGGAGGTAAATATGGGACTGCAGGTAGAGTTCCTGGAAGGAAGGATGCTGGTCCGCGGTCGGGGTGAGCTGCACATTGCAATTCTTCTGGAGAATATGCGGCGGGAAGGGTATGAGCTACAGATCTCGCAGCCGCAGGCCATTTCAAAGGAGGTTGACGGCAAGAAGCTGGAACCTTTCGAGGAAGTATCTGTCGATACGCCGGCCGAAACCCAGGGGACGGTAATCGAAAAGCTAGCAGCGCGGCAGGTGATTATGAAGGATCTTAAACAGGTTGGTGATCGAGTACAGATGACCTTTGAGGGTCCGACACGTGGCTTACTTGGTTACCGTAGTCAGTTTGTGGTCGATACCAAGGGTGCCGGAATTCTCTCTACTCGTATGATTGGCTTTCGTCCGTATGCTGGAAAAATTGCGCGTCGCCCTGTGGGCTCGATGAGCTCGATGGCAACTGGCAAGGCGCTGGCCTTTGCTCTTAATAATCTGCAGCAGCGTGGTGATTTATATATTGAGCCAAACACGGAGGTTTATGAAGGAATGGTGATTGGCAACGTTGCAAAAGGTGAGGAGATGGCCGTTAACCCCACCAAAGGTAAGCAGCTGACCAACATGCGTGCTAGTGGTTCGGATGAGAATGTTGATCTCGCTCCAGCAACACCAGTAACTATTGAGCGTGGTTTGGAGATTATGTCACGGGATGAGTATCTTGAAATTACGCCTAAAAGTACGCGTTTACGCAAGCAGCTCTTGAAGGAAGGAGAGCGACTCCGAAACTCTAAGTAGAGTGTGGATTCGTGAATTTCTGTACCTGTGCTATTTTAAAAGGTAGATTATGAAAATTCGTATTCCGTCGCAAACAAAGCTTTACTTACTACTGGTATTTGTGGTTTTGGCCGGCTTTGGCTTTACCTTTTTTCTACCCGCTCCACTCGGGTTTCACGCCTTTATAGTTGCTGCCGGTTTAGCTGGGCTGGGTGTGGCAATAAATATTTATCAAACCAAGCAGCACGGCCGACAGCTTGTCTGCCCAACCGGCTCAGACTGCAACGCGGTGGTGACAAGTAAGTATGCAAAGTTTTTCGGTATCTCGCTTGAGTACTGGGGGCTGGGCTATTACAGCTTGATTGTTCTGGCTTATATCACATTGATTTTTGTGCCACAGATTTTTTCTCCAACACTGATACTGGCGGTGATAATTTTTTCTGTCTTGGCCGGACTCTTCTCCCTGTACCTTTTATTTGTCCAGGCAGTCTTGCTACGCAAGTGGTGTATCTGGTGCATTCTGAGCGCTCTCTTGTCGCTGGGGATCTGTATTTTTTCGCTCGCTAGCGCTGAGACACTGGTGAACTTACTTGCTGATTTTGATCTCCTTCTGCAGATGCTGCGTGGCTTTGGTTTAGCACTTGGACTCGGGGGGATTACGGCCGCTGGGCTGCTTTTCCGTCACTCGCTAGAGGATAATGTAGTGAGTGAGAAGGAGTTATCCTCACTACAAAGTGTGTTTGAGCTGGTCTGGATTGGCCTTGGTTTTGTTGTTGTTGGTCAGTTTGGTCTCTATATTGCACATCCAGAAATGCTAGCAGCTTCTGGCGTTTTCGTCGCCCAGATGGTGGCCTTGGCTGTGGCAATAATTGCTGGCGCAACGCTGATGATTGTCTATGCTCCTTTTCTTACCTACATCTCATTCTCCGAGGAAAAGGAGGCCGACTCTTTTTCCTCACTCCGCCGGCCGATCCTGCTGATGGGGGCAATCACGGCCGTAGCTTGGTACTTTGTCTTCTTTACTAGTTTCCTGGCCGGTATTTCGGCCACGCTGCTTTTGCTAGTGTTTTTAGCTTTGCTTCTTTTGACAATCCTTACGGTAGTAGTCTGGGACATTTACAAAGTTTCAAGTTAATATAAATTTTCTATGAAAAAGTTTTCTATAATAGCCCTGTTGCTAATCGTTGTTTTTGCCGTGCTGGGGTTACTGTTGGCTGATAACCAGTCCGATAATATACTAAGCAATGAAGGTATTAATATTAGTATTATGGAGCCGATACCGGATTCTGTCGTCGATTCACCACTTGAGATTCGTGGCGAAGCGCGTGGTCCGTGGTACTTCGAGGCAAATTTCTCTGTCTACATTGAGGATGCAAATGGTGTCAGGCTGGGCGGACATTACGCAACAGCGCAAGGGGACTGGATGACCGAGGAGTTCGTGCCGTTCTCAGCTGAACTATCCTTTAGTGAACCAACTACTGATACCGGCGTACTTGTGCTGGAAAAGGCAAATCCATCCGGCCTACCGGAACACGCTGATGAGCTGCGTATTCCGGTCCGGTTTTCTGTTAATGAGTAGCCTCAGCTAGGAGGAGTTGTGCTGAGGTGTTATTATGTACTTATATTAATCCCGTTGGAGTTACGGGTAATGTAGCAAATTTAGCAGTGTAACGGGCAGAAGGAATAATACATCTTCTGTCTCTAAATGGGATGAAAAAAAGAAACTCAGTCATCACAATAATTGTCCTAGTTGTTGTTGTTTTGTTAGCTATTTTCTTGTTCAGTGGCTCAGATGAAGCACCGTCCTTTTCAGATGATGAGCCAACCGCTACAAGTACAGCCACTTCTAGCGATGATGCTACCTCAAACGACGATACCGCCGATGAAACTGATGAGTTTGAAACTCAGTCAGTGATTGGTACTTCAGTGGAAGGGCGCGATATTGTGGCCTATAAATTTGGTAACTTTGGTTCCGGTGACACCGAGCTTCTGTTTGTTGGTGGAATCCACGGTGGTTACAGCTGGAGCACGAGCCTACTGTCTTACGAGTTGATCAGTTACTTCCAGGATAATCCGGATGCAATCCCGGAGGATGTGTCTGTAACGGTCATTCCGGCGCTTAATCCAGACGGTCTCGCAGCAGTGACTGGCGTGGATGGTGAGTTCGAGGCTTCTGATGTGAATGCTAGCCAGGAGGAGCGTGTTGCGGCTCGCTTCAATGCCAACAATGTTGATCTTAACCGCAACTTCGCCTGCAACTGGTCTGATACGGCTACCTGGCAGAGTCGCTCGGTTGATCCGGGTGATGGTGCCTTCTCTGAACCAGAAGCACAGGCAATCCGTAGCTACATTGATGCCAACACTCCGCATGCTGCAGTTGTCTACTACGCCTCTGCTGGTGCAGTCTACTCCTCAAGCTGTAATGGTGGTGCCTCTTCCGAGACTGATGCTCTTATGAATGTTTATGCAGATACCTCTGGCTACCCAGCTGCCGGTCTCTTCACTGCTTACGCAATTAACGGCGACATGGTCAACTGGATGGCGAAGGAAGGGATTCCAGCCATCAGTGTTCTTCTCTCTAACCATGCTAATGCCGAAACCACAATGAACCTCGCTGGAGTTAAGGCGCTACTTGATTTGGTCGCCCCGAATATTCTAGAAATATAGGTCAGGATAAAGTAAGTAAATGAAGAAACCTTCGCGAACATTAGCAATTACTCTAGTTATAGCCGGCCTGCTGGCCATAGCGGCTGGGGTGTACCTACTTCTTGCTGACCAGCCGGTCGAGGATTCGCTACTGCAGCCGCAAGATGAAGTAACCACAACTCCGGTTGTGGTTGATACGCAGACAGAAATTATCGGCACCTCGGTTGAGGGCCGGACGATTGAGTCCTACACCTACGGCGCTGGCGATAAATATCTCCTGTTTGTTGGTGGTATCCATGGTGGCTATGAGTGGAACAGCGTTCTGCTGGCCTACCAACTAATGGATTATCTCGAGGCGAATCCGCAGATACTACCAGATGATATCGCTGTCAGCGTGATTCCCGTACTTAACCCAGATGGTCTCTATGCTGTTGTAGGCAAGGTTGGCCGCTTCACAGCCGCCGAGGTCTCCACTAATTCAGACCAATTGGCAGCGGCGCGCTTTAATGCCAACGCGGTTGATCTTAACCGCAACTTTGACTGCAACTGGGCGCCGGAAAGTACCTGGCGTGGCGAGAAGGTCAGTGCTGGCACGAGCGCATTTTCGGAGCCAGAAGCACGGGCTCTGCGTGACCACGTATTCAGGACAGATCCTGCTGCGGCTGTCTTCTTTCACTCCGCTGCTGGGGCTGTGTATGGTGCCTCCTGCAGTAGCGGACTTGGTCCGGGTACAAAGAGTCTTCTTGATACTTATGCCGCCGCCAGTGGCTACCGGGCAGTGGATCTCTTTACTGTCTATCCAATCACCGGTGCCGTGGAGGACTGGCTAACCTCGCTTGGTATTCCGGCCGTGAGTGTAGAGCTAACCAACCACACTGATGTGGAGTGGGAGAAGAATCGCGCTGGGATCGAGGCACTTCTTAACTTCTATAGTCAGCAGTAGGTTTATATAATCAATTATATAATTGATTATATAAAAAATAATTTTTTAATTTTACATATATATGATCACAACAACCACAGAAACAATTGCCGGCAAGAGAATTGTGAAGCACCTAGGGATGGTCCGGGGCAATACAGTGCGGGCGCGGCACATCGGCTCCGATATTGGCGCCGGTCTGAAGAGTTTAGTCGGCGGTAAGATTGGCGGCTACATCAAGGTGATGACGCAAGCGCGTGATGAGGCGACTGACGAGATGCTGAAGGATGCGGAGAGGCTCGGGGCCGATGCGGTCGTGAACATTCGTTATGCCACCTCGCAGGTGATGCCACAGGCAGCCGAGATTCTTGCTTACGGCACCGCCGTGAAGCTTGCGGCAGAGGAGTAAACTTTGTCTACATAATAGAGTTCAAGCAGGCGGGTTTACTTCCGGTGCCTTATTCGCTACCCTAGGGACAGAATTGTAACTCCAACAAACCAATACAGTTATGAGAACCATGCTTCTGAGTTTGGCCTGTCTATTTCTTTTCTTCGCTTGTGAAGAAAAGAAATGTTTGCGCTGATCCTCCTCACCGTGGAATTACACATCCTATTAACAACTGCTCCTGCTTTCAGCTCGTTGATCAGGAAATAGACGACAGTCTCTATCGTCTTTATCATAATAAGCAGAGACTGGTAGAGTTGGAATTTGCTGCAGTTTTTGGTGTAATTTCTGAGGAAGAACAGACGGAAAGAAAGCAACTGCGAATACAGAACATGTTGTTAATCAAAAATATAAGAGCAAGATTATTTCTACGTGAATATCACAAGAAAAGGTTTCATTTTCACACTAAATTAACCTAACCTATCTTCGCAACTCTAACCCGCTTATCTTGACTCAAGATAAGCGGAATTTTTTATTATTACCCACCCATCCATGCATGGATGGGTGGGTAATGGCGGAGGGGGTCGGGGAACCGCATTCGGTTCCCCGTGGAGGAGAGCAGTCCCGCGAATGAGGGGCGTTAAAACCTGCGGTTCTTTAAAATAATGAACTGCCGTGGCTGTAGGCCACTTGGGAGTTCATTTCTGTTATACTAATCAGCAATGAAAAAGAAGGAGACAACCTACATCTATGGCAAGCACGCTCTTGATGAGGCACTGCGGTACGCGCCGCAGGCAATCAAGGAGGTACTGTTTGCTGACACCTTTTCTGATGACTCATTACGACATCGCGCCGGAAATCTGAATGTGCCTATTCACGCCTTTGGTTCCAAGCACCCACCGGGAGGAGTAGAGTCAGAGGATGTGCATCAGGGCGTGGTAATTCGGGTCGATGCAGGTAAACTTGTCCGTCAGTATGGTGATTTTGTTAATGATCTAGAAGTAACGGAGAACACGAGTTTGGTACTTCTGGGTGAGCTTGAGGACCCACACAATGTCGGTGCCATCATCCGCAATGCTGCCGCCTTTGGTGTTGCTGGCGTACTACTTCCTGAGCACAACCAGGCGCCAATTACACCGACGGTGGTTAAGGTGTCGGCCGGAATGGCTTTCCGGGTGCCACTTGTGTCCATCGGTAATGTAAACACCACAATCGCTGATCTGAAGGAGCGGGGCTTCTGGATTTATGGCCTGGCCGGAGAAGGAGAGGAGCCGCTGGCAGCGCAAGACTTTGCGACACCAACCGTCTTTGTCGTTGGCAATGAAGCCGAAGGAATTCGTGCGAAGACCAAGGAACACTGTGATAAGCTGGTAAAGATCCCGACAGCAGATGGTCAGTCACTCAATGTGGCCGCAAGTACTGCCGTTGCCTTCTATGATTGGCAGCAGAAGCGTGGTGCTTAATACTTAATATTCTATGAAAAAACTTACTGTTTTCATTCTAGTTGTTGCTGTTGCCTTCGGACTCTGGCTTTTGCTGAGTCCGGATCGTTCTGATTTGACACAGCAACAGCAGGCAACCACTACCCCTAACTCTAATAATCACATATCCATGACAGCCACCATCAAAACCAATAAAGGAGCAATAGGATTAGCCTTTTTTCCTGACAGTGCCCCAAATACTGTCGCTAACTTCAAGCGGTTGGTAGAGGAGGATTTTTTTCAGGGAGTTATTTTCCATCGTGTGATTGAAGGCTTCATGATTCAGGGTGGCGACCCGACCGGTACTGGCCGCGGTGGTCCTGGCTACACCTTTGCTGATGAGCTTAATCCGAACTCGAAGGCGGCAGAGCGTGGCTACAGCCGGGGAACTGTCGCCATGGCCAACAGTGGACCGGATACAAATGGTAGTCAGTTTTTTATCATGCATCAGGATTACCAACTGCCGTACAACTACACGATATTTGGTTACGTAACTGCAGGAATGGAGGTGGTAGATGAGATTGCTACGGTCGAGACTGACGCCAGTGATCGACCACTCGAGGAAGTAGTAATTGAGGACATCATCATTGAGTAGCTAAATTTTTAACACTGTTAGAGAACGTACAAATCACCGGTATTATCTGCTTAATTAGGCACAAATTTCTTAACTGGGTTGACAAATCACCTCGATTGCTTGATGCTTTACGAAATAGGCCTATTTATGGCACTATGTAAGGAGCTATTTAAAAATCTCACTTTGAAGAACAGCTGTTCAGGCACTTAGGTAGTTTGAAAAGTTGATCATAATGGTGAGATTTTAATTAGTTTCTCAGTAGTTTATTCAGTAATTTAAATTATTATGGCAGAACTAAAAGCCTTATGCATGAAGTGTAAGAATGTTGATGGTAAAGATCAGATGCAGATAATGTCTGATCTTACTATTCAGGAGAAAGGCAATCGTTACTCAGCTCGCGGCAAGTGTGCTGACTGTGGTACTGGTATGTTCAAGTTTCTTTCTAAGGATGACGCAGAGAAGCTAGAGGCAGAAGGATACACGATTGAGCACGTAGAGGCCGAGGAGAAGAAGGCAGCGTAAGCAAAGTCTTCGTTCGATTACCATGAGTGATACCGACAACAAGCCGACTACTCTCCCGCAGAAGGTCCTCATCGGACTGATCTGCGTAGTATTAATACTGTTTCTTGGACAGCTTTTATTCAGTCAGTCTGGCAGTGATCTACCAACTGATCGTGAAGGCTGTTTAGCAAGCGGCAATATCTGGAGTCAGTCAGCCGAGCGTTGCTTTGATGCTGGGTCTGATCCATCTACCGCCACAACGGCTGTTGATTATCAGTCCGGTAAAAACGACGTCTAGACTGGAGGTTTATAGGCTTCTTGCTTATAATAACTGTCCGAGTTTACATCGGAATCACTTTTAATTATTAAGTTTGATTTAAGAAAAATACTCATGAACACTCAAGAACGAAATTACCAAAGCGGATTATCTGGTGTGATGACCGTTATTATTATCGCTATTGTTGTCATTGTTGCAGTGGTCCTTCTCACCAATAATGGAGATGAGAATGCTGTTGACGAGAATGCTACAACAACTGAGGCAAGTGTAGAGGCTGAGGTTACAAGTACAGACGAAGCAGGTGATGAAGAGGCAACATCTTCTGATAACACATCAGTAGAGGTTGAGACTGAAACTTCTACGCAGTAACAAGAGTTTCAGACTGAAGCAGAAAACACTCCCGCCTTGGCGGGGGTGTTTTTTATTACCTTAAACTACTGGTATAATACAGCTATACATTAGTAGTTAACGTTTCTGTATGAATAAATCACACACAGCCGGTCTTTCTTCGATAGTTATCATTCTTATTGGTGCCGCTGCCATTGGTGTTGGAGCACTGATGTCTGATAATCAATCAAGGGTAGTGAGTTCAGATACTGAGGCTAGCTCCTCGGTAGCAATTGCTGTTACAGAAGGAGAAGAGCGAAGCTTGGAGACCGGTACACAGACTAGCATTACTGCTGAAATAGGAAGTATGGATGATGTCAGTGTTTCTTCGGTAGAAACTAAAGCATCATCAACGGTAACTTATACTACTGCTGGTTTTTCTCCGCAAACTATCGCAGTATCGGTTGATACTACTGTCCGCTTCGAAAACAGCACAAATGAGCCGGTGTGGATAGCTTCAGATACCTCCTTAATACCTGCGCCTGCCGGCCAGATAGTACTGGATGAGTACTGTTTAAATTCTGAAAGTGATAACACTGAGCAGTGTGAAGCTGGTGGTTTATTCTCACTTACCTTTGTAGAGGTGGGGGAGTTTAATTACCACAGCCGCCAGAACAACGACCATCATGGAACGATTGTTGTTACCGAGTAATTTATAAATAGTATGAAGATAGCCTTGGTGTCTGACAGCCATGATAACTGGTCAGCACTAAAGACAGCTGTGGAGACAGCCAGTGAAGCCGGCTGTGATGTACTATTTTTTGCTGGTGATTTAGTGCGCCCGCAGGGAGTGTCTGTGCTGGCTGAGTTTGCGGGTCCGGTGCACATGGTTATCGGTAACAACGAGTTTGAGATCGATGAGATCTGGGCGGAGGCTGAAGAGAGTGATAATGTTATCTATCACGGGGAGACCTGCGATATTGCCCGCGTGGGGCGGCGTATCTTCATGCATCATTATCCAGACGTTGTGCTCAAGGCGGCTCGCACCGGCAAGTATGATCTCTGTATTCATGGTCATCTCCACACTCTTCGTGATGAGATGATTGGAAGGACGCGCGTGTTAAGCCCAGGAGCCATTAGTCATCGTGGTAGTCAGCCAGAATGGGGAATTTTTGATACCGAAATGGGTGACTTCACTCGTTACGTAATAAAAAGTTACGACGACTAGCCAAACAAAGTTTTGATAATTTCACTGCGAGCAGCAAACTCAGCAATGATGACAGCCAGAGTAATGTTACCTAGGAGCATTACCGGCAGCAGGCGCTTGTATGAGTACTCAGCGAGGCCGAGAGCGCCGGTGAGGAGGTCATTGGGCATTGGGGTCAGACCAAAGTAAATGAAGGCAAATAGCTGCACTGAGCGCTCGTGTTGCTTGTTTATCCAGACAGATAGTCTGTCAGCATGTTCTCTCCAGCTGCCGGTCAGAACTTCATGTCCACGGGTGCCTAGGTAGTACACAAGTGAATCGCTGATGGTTAGGCCAACTCCAGTAGCGATTCCCAAAAGCAATGGATTCACTCCGCCAGAAGAGAAGGTGATAAGCATAGCGTAGTAGGAGCCAGCTGTGATGCTAGAGAGACCGCCGAAGGTTGAGATCAGGAAGGCGACAGCGACACTGTTGTTTATGCCTATGTAATCAACGATCTCGCGCGGAGAAACGTGGCTCAGCAGAATACTCCAAGCGACGATGAAGAGGATAATCCCGGCGATGAGGAGGTAGTTTTGATAACGTTTGTGCATGCTGGCATGATATCACGCTGGATTTCTAATCCGGATACAAAAACACCTCCGCCTTGGCGGGGGTGTTTTCTTTCCTAGGAAAGAATTAAGTTTATTTGTGATCAGCCGGGATTCCTACTGGAATACCGTCATCTTCACGGCGCTTGATAATGGTGTAGCCACCAGCAAGAGAGAGAAGAAGAATTGTGGTAATGAAGCCGAGAGTCTTTGCTACATCACCTGGGCCGGTGTACGGAACGTCACCAAGACTGACACCACGGCCAATCTGGACGTAACACGTATCGGTTTCCGTATCACCATCATACTTAGCACTTACGCGGATTTCCTTAACACCGCTAGTACTGAAGCGGACAGTAGCACTGTCACCAGTTTCATTGATGTTACTAGCACCACTCCAGTCAAAGTCTACGTCGTCAATATCAACATCATCGTTGTCGATTGTAGCCTCAAAGAGCACTACTTCGCCAACACCGTAAATTGCTTTACTTGGTAGACACTGCACTGCGAAGTTTGCATCGCGGTCACCGCGAACTCGATCCTTGTCGCGGGGGTCAAGACGATCACCACCGCCTCCACCATTATCGCCATCATTTTTATTTACAGTTACACTACACGTACGGTTTATCTGGGCGCCAGAGTTATCGCTGATGGTAACAGTGGCATCATAGGTACCCGTTTGCTTATACTCAGTAGTAACACTTTTTGTATTATCATCGTCATCACTCCCTTCAAGATTCCAGCTGTAAGAGTATGGAGAGTTTCCTCCCGAAGCGTTAGCGGTAAAGGTGACATCGTCGCTAAGGCCTACACTGTTGTCGGAGACAGAACAGCTACCACTTAGCGCTGGTCCTGGAGTTGGTGTTGAAGTCACTCCCACAGAACATGTGTCCGTTACGCTCTGACTTCCAGAGGTTATCGTTAGCGTAGCGGTGTATGTGCCGGCTGTGTTGTGTACTGTTGAGTGGCTTGCCCCACTGCCAGAAACAGCGCCGCTCCAGCTATAACTATAGCTTCCAGTTCCACCAGAGACTCCACTGACACCCCACTGTACTGTGTCTCCAGTTTTTACATTGCTAGGGTTTGCAAAACAACTTCCGGTTAGAGTTGGCGCAGGA
>JBBDUH010000056.1:1413-3790 GCA_040904005.1 Minisyncoccota bacterium | reverse complement strand
AAATGTTTTCATCTTTTCCGTATTTTATCGATTGAATCTTCGCAGTAAGTTGTTTATAGCAGTATCTGCGGCCTGGATTGATGCTGCTGCATTTCGTCTCCCACCAGTAACATCGCGAATTATATCAGCAAAAATTTCTCGCGTAGCTGCGGGGTCAGGATCCAGCCAGGCCCGAGTAATGATTGCTGACTGGAAGAATACCTGCTTATAGGCATCTCTAGCACCAGATGCCAAAACACCTTTATGAATCGGCGTAAAATTTGTTTGTGTAGCGATGGCCTGCTGTGCATCTAAGCTGGTCAATTCCTGCAGAATAGTCAGAATTCCAGCTTTATTAGACGCCTGGTTTATGATGGCAAAGCCGTAAAATAATCCGTGCACCCGGCTGCTACCCTCAGACAACTGCGGAAGTATCGCAACATCAAAGTTTAGATTTGGGTTACGCTGCCGCAGACGCTGGATGTCGCTACTCATACCCAGATAAAGAGCGAGATTACCAGCCGTGAAGGCTTCCTCTGCAGAGTTAAAGGAGTTGTTCCAGGTGTAAACCGATGTATCTGGATTAGCGTACTGTGTATAAAGACTAACTGCCGAAGCTGCGGATTTATTACCAGCTGATGCTTCAGAGAGCACACTAACAAGCTCACCATCAAGAAACTGACCGACAATACCATTATTAATCTGTAAAAAGAGGCTAGATAGAATTTCCTTAATATAAAAAATGTTATCAGCAGTTCCTAGCCCGATGCCAGCGGTAGAAATATTGCCAGTGTTATCAGAATTAGTAATACTTGGCACATAAGTGGCTACATCGTCCCAGGTAACTGGCGGAGTTGTGTATCCTGCCTCGGTGAGAATATCACGATTCCAGTACATCACGAGCGGATCAACCGCTACTGGAAGAGCATAGACACCCTGATTAGACAGAAAAATCTCGCTCCCCTCTACAAATGAATCTCTGAACTGCCGAGCCGGAAAAAAGTCTTCTCCAATCACGGTTATTAGATCTAATAATGGCAAAAGTTTTGTGTGTGGAATCAAGACAACATCGGGCCCTTGACCGCGTGCAAGTGCATTTACGAGCTGAGCTTCAAACTGATCCGGTGCCACTGATCGATAGGAAATCGTGACATTATCATCACCAGCAATTCCGGTTGCATCAAGTAATTGCTCAAAAGTTTCGGCTTCCCATTCCCCCCAGGCAGTGAATGAGACTGGTGGTCGCTCAGAACCCCCTGGCAAAAGACCAGGAGAAGCAAAGATAACCACACCAGCCAAGGCAGCTAGTAAAAAAACTCCCATAAGAATAATTTGAAATGTGTTATCCATATATTATTTACTTTACTAAAATTACTCCCCAGTGATGCGTACCTGTTGAGGCATCACCACTAACAGAAAATCCTGTTGATTCGGCTAATTTAAGTGCAACGTCGCGCTTCACAACATGGTCAGGCCGCGGACCAAGACCACCGTGAGAATCACTCCAGTCGATCAAAAGTAGTTTGCCGCTGGGTCGTAAAATTCGGTATCCCTCTGCCAACAATGCTGCCTTATCTTGGGCCTGAAACAAAACATTTGATAAAATAACGATATCGATTGATTCGCCTTTCAGGGTACTTCCTTCTGCTTTTCCCAGATCGCTCCAGACAACATCTACGCAAGAAAAGCCGGCCTGTTCAGCTTCGTTCTTCAACTTTGTCACCAAGTCCTTCTGGATTTCCACAGCACAAACATGACCAGATTCACCGACAATACGTGCCGCCGCCAGGGTATAGTGCCCGCCGCCAGCGCCCAAATCTGCCACCTCCATGCCAGGATGAAGCCCTAACTCACGCAGTGTGTCTTGTGGATTGGTAAACGACATAAATTTATTATACCGCACTTATTCTTAACCAGTGTTCACGGTCTCATCTACGCAGAATACTGTTATCTCAAAAAAACCTCTTGTAATTACAGACTCACCAAGGAGGCCACTAGATCCTTTTCATGCAGCTTCATAATCCGCACTCCTTTCGTATTTCGCGACAAGCTGGAGACATCATTAACATCAATGCGGATCACCTGCGCATCCCGACTCATGGCGACAATCTCGGTCTCTTCATCGGTGAGAATTGTGGCAGTTACCAGCTTGCCGGTAGTCTTGGAGAGATTAGCCGTCTTCACTCCCTTGCCACCTCGTCCCTGCAAAGAGTACTCAGAAAGTGGTGTCTTTTTACCGAAGCCATTTTCAGTAATAACAAACAATGATCCCGCCTTCTTCCTGTCATTGATGATTCCGCCAGCAACAACAGCATCGTCTTTATCTCCGAGCTTGATACCGTTTACACCCTTAGCCGAGCGCCCCATAATGCGCACTTCCTCGGCCTTAAAGCGAATT
>JBBDUH010000056.1:0-1313 GCA_040904005.1 Minisyncoccota bacterium | reverse complement strand
TGATCAGTAAAGAAGAGTAGGTCACTGTGCATCGTGGTAGACAGTACCGTGGTAACGAAATCATCGTCCTTGGTATTGATATCAATCACACCAACGCCACCGCGCTTCTGGCGCTTGTAACTATCCGGGTCAGTCCGCTTTACATAGCCATCATGAGTAAATACTAAAATACTCGGCTCATCCGCAATTAAATCCTCGGCCGAAATATCACCCTTCTTGTGCTTCACGACTCGTGTCTTACGAACATCGCCATGCTCGAGAGCTATAGCTTCAAGCTCCTTCTTAACCTGTATCTTGATGTTCTCCTTAGTACTCAAAAGCTCCTCCAGCTCAGCAATGAAGCCCTGCACCTCTTTGAGTTCGTCCTCAATCTTCTGTCGCTCAAGCCCGGCCAGCTGCTGCAAACGCATTTTCAAAATTGCCTCAGCCTGTCGGTCTGAAAAATCATACTTTTTCTTCAACTCCTTGTGAGCTATTTCCTTATCGGCAGAAGCGCGAATAAGAGAAATAATCTCATCAATGTGATCCAGAGCCTGTTTTAACCCCAAGAGAATGTGCTCACGCGCCTTTGCCTTACCAAGCTCAAACTCACTGCGGCGTCGCACCACCGTGATGCGGTGGGCAATGAACTCCTCCAAAATCGCCTTCAGGGACAGCGTCTGCGGAATTCCATCGACCAGTGCCACCATATTGAAGTGAAACTTTCCTTCCAGCCGCGAGCTCTTGTAAATTGCATTTAGAATCTTCTGCGGATGTGCGTTGCGCTTCAAATCAATCACTACTCTAATGTCAGTAGTGGACTCATCACGGATGTCCTTGATTCCGTCTAGAGTGTCGTTGCCAACCAGATCAGCAATCTGCTCGATAAGCTGAGCTTTGTTTACCCGATATGGCAGTGAAGAAATAATGATGCTGTGAGCACCGCCGTCTTCTTCGACAATTTCGGCCTCACCACGAATTACTACACTACCGCGGCCATCTACGTAGGCATCCCGAATGTCATCCTCGCCAAAAATAACCGCCCCAGTTGGAAAGTCTGGACCTTTCACAAACTCCATCAGGTCCTTAACAGTCGCCTCCTCGTTATCGATCAGGTGAATTATGGCCTCAACCAACTCTGTTAGGTTATGAGGAGGAATATTAGTCGCCATTCCCACCGCAATTCCCAGGGTTCCGTTTAAAAGCAGACCCGGAACAGAGGCTGGCAACACCTCCGGCTCCTGAGTCGTACCATCGTAGTTATCGCGAAAATCAACCGTGTCTTTATCAATATCAGCCAGGAGATCCTCGGCCACCGCACTCATCTTGGCCTC
>JBBDUH010000055.1:2067-4146 GCA_040904005.1 Minisyncoccota bacterium | reverse complement strand
AGGCGATACTTTCTTAACCGTCCGCTGAGCTGGTGGCAGAGGTTGTGCTCATTTCTTCTTGTGCTTTAGTTTCTTCTTCATCAACAAAAATTTTCCAGACGTTTATGGTTTTAGTATACCAGTTTTCAATCTGAGCAAAGCGATCAGCCGGTACTGTTATCGGTGGCAGAGTAATGTGGGCAGTGTTTTTAGGGACAGCATAAATGAAGTGCGGTGTATAAAGGAAGATTGCTGGCTGATCGGCTGTAATTGCGGTCGCCACTTCCTGAGAAAGACGACTTTGTTCTGAGCTGCTTTCGGCACTACGGTACTGCTCCAGAAGAGAGTCGACGCTACTGTTGGCATACATGGCCAGGTTAAGCCCAGGGTCATCCTGCTCACCAGAGTGCCAGAATGGATAGAGGTCGCGCTGCTGATTGATTATCTGACCAAAAAGTAGCGCTTCGTAGTTGCGGGGTCGAATTACTTCCTGTGACAGGTCGGCAGTTGAGAGTACCGACACGGTAACAGTGATGCCAAGCTCGCGCCAGCTGTCTGCTACTTGGTCCGCAGTTTCCTGCAGCTCCGGAATATCGGCCGTTGTGAGCTCGATGGAGAGAACTTCGCCATCGCTGTTTGTGAGCTGGCCATCCTCATTGCTCCAGCCGGCGGCAGCCAAAAGCTCTTGGGCTTTAGCAGGATGATTTTCCTCATCGTCACCCATATCTTCTTCAGCGACATCGGTCGGTAGTGGCCCTGTTAGGGGTACACCGTAGCCGCCAAGGATTTCAGAAACAAGCACCTGCTTATCAATGGCAAGTGACAGGGCTTCTCGCACCTGGCTTTCAACAAGAGCCTCGTTACGACTCTGGTTTAGAAAGATGGCAAAGATGCGAGTGAGCGGTTTGGTGACAATGCGCTCGCTGGGTATCTTGCTAGCTTCACCGGCGCTAATACCATACATAGATGTGATTTTACCGCTAGCAAAGGCTTTGTTTCTGCTATCAGCATCGGCAAAAAATTCAAGATAAATGTTCGTAATAAAGGGTAGGCTGTGGTGGTCGGTAAATGTAGTTAGATGATAACGGGTTGGAAGCCCTTCATCGTTGCGCTCGATGTCGGCTACTTTGTACGGTCCAGCTCCGACTGGGTTTGTGTTGAGACTAGCAAAAGGAAAGGTGTTGGCAGTTTCATTTATCCAGAGATGTTTTGGGAGGATGCCGATACGAGTGTTGAAAAGAAAGTCGCGAAAGGGATCACTTAAATCAAAGACAACTGTTTGATCATCTGTCGCTTGTGCAGAAATACCGCTCCAGTCAGCAACTAACGGACTATCAATTCGCTGATCCTGGAGCATGTTGATGGTGTAGACGATGTCCTCGGCCTGTACTGGGTGGCCGTCATGGAAACGAGCATCCTTGCGGATGGTGAAGGTGTAGGAGGTGCCGTCAGCAGAGACTTCAAGGTCCGCTGCTAAATCAAGCTCAATCTCTCCGTTATTATCGAGTTTTGTCAGTCCAGAGTACACCAGAGCGGAGATGTCCTGGTCGGCGTTTGTGCTGGCAATTACTGGATTGATGTAGCGCGGGAAGCCCACGATTCCTTCTTCCAGGCTGCCACCACGAGTTGGCACACTGACCGAGACAGACTGCTGCAGCTCTCGCAGTAAGCCAAATACACCAACAACCATTAGCAGGCTGGCAACTGCAAAAACCCCAAGCTCGATGGGGGTTAGCTTTTTGTACAGGTCTTTGAGTTGGCTGTGTCCAGGTATATGCATAAAAAACGGAGTTCCGGTTCGTGCTCACCGAGCGATTATTTGTAGCTTAGTGCTACTGATTTTATTAAGACTTTTGTGAACTGGGGTTTAAAGCAGGAAGTCGATCAGGACGGACAGGACAAAAAGGATCGAGATTACAATAGTTGCTTTAAATAGAGTTAGCTCAAAACCACGTCGAGTTCTTCCGGATGTCTCACTGCTTCCACCACCAAAAACAGCTCCCAGACTGGCATCGGTCTGCTGCATTAAAATCACTGTTGTTAAGATAACAGCAAGGAATATTTGAATGTAGGGAAGGATGGAGCTCATAACTTTCGCTT
>JBBDUH010000055.1:0-1967 GCA_040904005.1 Minisyncoccota bacterium | reverse complement strand
ATTCTGTAAAGATCAAACCTCTGGCCGATCGAGTATTGGTACGCGAAGAGAAGAAGGATAAGAAGGAGCAGAAGACCGATGCGGGAATTATTATCCCCGAGGCAGCGCAGGACAACGATGCTCATGGTGCTAACCGCGGCGAGGTTGTTGCCGTTGGCGAAGGGAAGCGTGAAGATGGAGAGCTGCAGCCGGTCCCGGTTTCAGTGGGTGACACTGTGCTTTTCTCCTGGGGTGAGAAGCTAACCATTGATGGTGAGGATTACCAGCTTGTTGATGCAGGAAATATTCTGGCAATTGTCCAGTAAGGAGTAGTCATTATTACTAACCAACTAGAAAAAAATTACTATGTCTAAAAACGTTATTTTTCATGAAGAGGCGCGTCAGAGGCTGAAGAAGGGAATTGATAAGGTGGCAAACGCGGTAAGGGTAACGCTTGGTCCGCGTGGGCGTAATGTGGTG
This sequence comes from Minisyncoccota bacterium, assembly GCA_040904005.1. GTDB lineage: Bacteria > Patescibacteriota > Minisyncoccia > Phycocordibacterales > SW-6-46-9 > JBBDUH01. The sequence continues at coordinate 1,508 of JBBDUH010000055.1, read as the reverse complement.
CTTGATAAAGGCTTTGGTGCTCCGACAATTACCAACGATGGTGTCACTATTGCTAAGGAGATTACCCTCGATAATAAGTTTGAGAACATGGGGGCGGAGATTATTAAGGAGGTGGCAGAGAAGACCAACACCATCGCCGGCGATGGAACCTCGACAGCAACGATCTTGGCCCACGCCATTATGACCGAGGGTCTGAAGCGCACCACACTGGGAGCTAATGCGATGGTAATTCGCGAAGGAATTGAGGCGGCAGCCAGGGATGCTGTGACGGAGTTAATGAAGATGGCGACGCCGGTACGTGGCGATGATATTGAGCGTGTGGCTTCGATTGCCGCTGAGAGTGATGAGCTGGGTAAGATTATTGCCGACACGATTGAGAAGGTGGGCAAGGATGGTGTGGTGACTGTTGAGGAGTCACGTACTACCGGCCTGTCTTCTGAGGTGGTAGAAGGGCTTGAGTTTGATAAGGGATTTGTCTCTCCGTACATGGTGACCGATTCGGAGCGAATGGAGGCAGTTTATGAAGATGCGTCCGTCTTGGTAACTGACCAGAAGATTTCCTCTGCGAAGGACATTCTGCCACTGCTTGAGGGCATGGCGCAGAAGGGCAAGAAGGAGCTGGTGATCATTGCTGATGATGTTGAGGGTGAGGCACTGGCTACCTTTGTGGTCAACAAACTACGTGGTGGCTTTAATGTCTTGGCTGTGAAGGCGCCTGGGTTTGGCGACGCCAAGAAGGATCGTCTGCAGGACATTGCCACGGTGGTTGGTGCTGAGGTGATCTCTGAGGATCGCGGGCAGAGCCTAGAGAATGCGACGGAAGCAATGCTTGGCTCAGCGAGTAAAGTGATCGCTAGTGATGACAAGACAATCATTATTGATGGTGGTGGATTGAAGAAGGACATCGAGGCTCGCGCCGAGCAAATCCGCGCGCAGGCTGATCATGCAGACAGTAACTACGCCAAGGAAAAGCTCGAGAAGCGAGCAGCAGCACTTACTGGCGGTGTGGCAGTGATTCGTGTTGGTGCTGCAACCGAGACCGAGATGAAGTATTTGAAACTAAAGATTGAGGATGCAGTGAACGCAACCAAGGCAGCCATTGAGGAAGGGGTTGTCGATGGTGGTGGCGCGGCGTTGGTGAAGGTTGGCAAGAAGCTGAGCGATAAGCTGGAGAAGATGGACGCCAATGATGACCACAAGATTGGCTATCAGATTCTTACCCGTGCTCTGGATGCACCACTGAAGCAGATTGTTGAGAATGCAGGCAATGATGAGCCGTCTGCAATCCTTCATGCTGTGCGGATTGGTAAGAGGGGTTACGATGCCAAGCAGGATATGATTGTTGATAATATCTCCGCTGCTGGAATCATTGACCCAGCCAAGGTGGCTCGAACAGGGATCGAGAATGCTGCCTCTGCTGCAGCCATTCTCTTGACGACCGAAGCAGCTGTGGCTGATGATCCGGATAATGAGGACGAGAAGGGTGGCGGTATGCCGGGCGGAATGGG
>JBBDUH010000054.1:20240-25000 GCA_040904005.1 Minisyncoccota bacterium | reverse complement strand
TAGTCGGCTCGAAGCCGTCCATGATCAGCAAGGCCGAGGCGAAGTCGAAGGCCAGACCAAACCAAACAACAGCGCTGATGGTCGGGAACAGTGCAAAGACGTGCTGCTGAAGCAGCTTTGCCCGCTTAGAAAGTATAAAAAGATAATCGAGCACCAAGACCGAGCCGACGGTGAAAATAGAGTGGAAGCCGTGGCCGGCATAAAAAAGCTGCTGGCCGTCCAACACTCCCCGCCAGGCCGGAAAGGCGGTAATAAAAAAACAGAGTACAAAAGCTAAGCCATAGAAGCTGGTGATCCAGTTGGCGTAAGAATCGTCACCTTTGCTCGGTAGACTGAGAGCAAGCAGAGTAATAGCACCCAGAACCGCAAACAAAAGTGTTAGCACTGGGAACGATGCCGCAATCTCCGGTACTGTTGGCGCGTAGGCAATACCTTCATGAGCAGCAACCTTGATGGTTAAGATTAGACCAACATACGAAATAACCCCAATACCAAAACCAACAAGAAAAAGCGGTAGAATGCGCACCGCAATCCAGTCGTAGATAACGCATTTCGTATCCTTCCCGCAGTGGAAATCCTTCAGGCTGAAAATAAATCCCCAGAGTGCAGCCGCTCCAGCCAACGCGATGCCTAGCTGCTTGCCGAAGAGTAAGAATTCTGTGAAGGAGAAGCCAGCCATTACGACTTGGTAGTTAGAAGCTCAAAAAGCAGCAGAGCGATACCGAAGAGGTATACGCCCTTAGCGGCGTAAAGAAGCGTGAAGTCGCCACCGCTGGCGATGTAGATAACATTAGCAAAGAAAAGTAGCCCCGCAAAAATCAGTATTTTCTCAAAAATAGTTAGATTTATTGCGTTCATTGAGCCAATAATAACACCGACATTGCGGTTGAAAGTATTTATCTGTGGAAAAAATAATAAATTCGTCGAGTAGAGTTTTGCAACCTGCTTGTCCATTACAAAACCAAGGTAGATTAGCAAAACTCTAAACACGACAACCAGTTGTCGTGTTTAGAAAGCTGGGGTGGTAATACTTATTTATAATTGCGTTCCCGGGAGGACTCGGCCACGAATAATTTTACTGACGTAAAATTTTCTTCGCCACAGCTCGTTATTCTCGCCTTGCGCTAAGCACAAACTCGAATATGACTGCGCTTTTCGAGTCCTCACGCAAGCAAAGAAATTTGCTTGCTCCGGTCACTCCATTTAAAAACCCGCCATATGATGGCGGGTTTAATCATTGCGTTCCCGGGAGGACTCGAACCCCCAACCTGCGGATTAGAAAACCGCTGCTCTATCCGGTTGAGCTACGGGAACACTACTACGCTCGAATTACCAATCCGAGCTAGGAAGTGCAAGCTTAAATCATTTTAAACCATTACTTGCCCTCCATAGCTTGAGTGCAATGAAAGCGACGGGGGGAGCTACGGGAACAACTTAAATTCAAAAATAAAATCTAGGAAACTTTGGTGCCAGCAGTAATTGGAGTGGTGAAGGTAGCCAGACTCAGCTCATCAACATCACGCGCAGCGAGGATCATCCCCTGACTTTCGTAGCCGAAGATCTCACGTGGCTCCAGGTTAGCAACAAGAATCAGCTGAATACCAACCAGATCAGCCGGGTCGTCTACGACGGATCTAATGCCAGAGACAACCTGACGCTCCTCATCCCCAAGAGAAATCTTCAGTAGTAGAAGCTTATCTGCATCCTCAATGTACTCAGCGGCAGTCACCGTGCCGGCGCGAAGATCAAGTTTTTTAAAGTCGTCGAAGGAAATCATTGTCTAGCTTATTAGTCCCGTCAAACGGGGTGAACTTATAAAGTGGTAACTTCTTAGTCCTCTTGCTCTTCGTTGGCAGTTTCTGTGTCAAGCTTGGCAAGTTTGCTGTCGCTGATGTGGGTAAGAATATTAGAATCAAAGACGTAAGAAGTATCGGCCTGTCTGCCGTGCCGGCGGCGCGCAGAGCGAATCAAGCTGCGCAGCAACTCAGCAAAGGGCACGCCGCTAGCCTCCCAGAGATGCTTGTACAGTGTGCCGGGCATTGTGTTGATTTCGTTGGCATAAATCTCACCACTACTTTTATCAAGCAGAAGATCAACACGAGCAATCCCAGAAAGACCAAACTGAGTGAAGATCTCAACGGCAAGCTGCTTAACCTGAGCTGTCTGCTCCTCACTAATCTCGGCTGGAATAATGATCTTCTTTTCGGCACCACCAATCTGGCCACCGCCATCCTCAATATACTTCTCATCATAAGAGAAGAAGTCGCTGGTGAAACGCGACTCCTGAACCTCGCTCGGCTCTGGCACCTCGTCTCCCAGAAGGCAGACTGTGAGGTCGACAACATTCTCCACTCCTTCCTCCACCACCACCTTATCGTCATAGTTGAGAGCTACCTCGATGGCAAAGGTGAGTTCGTCATGGTTAGTAACGCGCGTGATGCCAATCGATGAACCTGCCCGCGCCGGCTTAACAAACAGTGGTAGCCGGAAGTTCTCTAGATCCGCAAGAATTATTTCTTCATACTGCTTCCATTCCCGGCGAGTAAAGTATAAGAAGTTAGTCGTCGGAATGTCGAACTGACGGTAGATTAGCTTGGTCAGCGCTTTGTCCATCGCCACACTGCTGGCCTGCTGATCAGGGCCAACAAAAGGAATATCGACCAGAGAGAAAAGACCGTGCAAAGCACCATCCTCGCCGTGCGGACCATGGAAGCACGGAAAGGCAATATCGATATCAACCGTCTTGGTGGCAAATATTGTTTCGGTAATAAAACGCAGTCGGCCCTGTGATTCGGTGAGCACAAGATCGTAAGCATGAAGCTTGGAGAGCTTCTTCTCTAAACCATCAGAGAAGTAGTCGATACGTGCCAGAGTTTTATCGGCTGGGTTGTCTGTATTCTCGCCCAGGAAGAAGCGGCCGTCTTTAGAAATATAGACCGGCACTACCGAGAAACCAATCTCGCGCAGGCCCTTGATAACACTGACAGCGGTAATAATAGAAACATCATGCTCAGGCGAGCGTGAGCCGAAGAAAACACCGATTGCGCTTTTTTGGTCTGTGGTCATAACTTGTAGTGTACCAAATTATTGCTAAAAAATTAATCCCCCAACAAATAAATAAGAATGCCTGCTGGATGAACGCACCAAATGAAAAACCCACCAGAGAGTGCTGGTGGGTTTTTCTAGCACCTATAAGTTGGTGCTTGTTGTAAAATGTTTCTCCTTTGGTCTTGGATCAGAAACCTTGGAGGCCTAGCTACAATACGCGAATGAGATTATTTGTCAACTGAATAAGAGAGGATTCCTCTGAAGAGACACTTGTCTCTTCCTTGTCTTAAGTCCAGGACTTAAGACAAGCTTATCCAGTTGTCTATCGGCGCGGCGCTCGAATATACAAGTAAGCTTGTATATTACTCGCTTTGCTTGACAGTCAATACACAGCTCAATTGCTCTTTTTTTTAAGACTAATTTTAAAAAGAACTTATTCAGTTGTCTACCGGCGTTTCATTCGGATATAAACACTACAACCGGTTGTCGTGTTTATAAAAAGACGCAGATGGTCTTATTTTCACGTGCCTTTCGTTTTATAAATTATCGGTAATCCTTTTTTACAAGCCTTGCACATTTTCTATGACGGAGATAGTCGTCTTTTCACGTGCATTTCACAGAAATCTGAGTATGGTCAGCGCTAAGTGCTGTCAGATTTCGAGAAGAGCACACTTTCTCGCTGGAGAAAGTGATGTGTGCAAAGTGAAAAGACTCGACTATCGATAGTTTTCGGGCCAATCGTTTTGAAAAAGCAGCACATCCCGTGGCTTCAGGATTTTCGAAATCCCTGCATGCATCTCCTGTGGGCTTTTGAAGGTGATCAGCTCCCCAGCAAAACCGCCCTCCTCCAGCCCCGCCTTGATCCAGTCGGTCACGCTGGTCTCGACCAGCACCACCACATCTACCACCGCAGCCAGATGTTCGCCGATCTCCTTATGCACTGCCTCGGCCCGCTCCCCCATCTCTACCAATCCTGGAGTAACATAGATCGTGCGCCGGCTGACAAACTTCTCCAGCACATCAATGGCAGCATGAGCGCCAGCGGGATTTCCGTTGTAGCTGTCATCAATAACGAGTACATCCTGAGATGTCCGCTGAATCGGCTCCAAGCGATGCTTGGCCGGAGTGATCCTGTGTGCCTGCCGCAGCACCTCCGCCGCCGAGACACCAAGCACCCCACCCACAATCACCCCGACCATCACGTTGCCAACAATGTACTCGCCCAGATGACTCACCTTCACGTAACCAATTTGCTCTGTATCCTGCTTGAGATAAAAGGAGATCCCGGTGCCATCCTCGTGAAACCGCTGGCCAGTCACCGAAAGCGCGGCGCGGTCATTATTATTACTAGAGAAAAACACCACCTTCCGCTCACCAACAAAATCTTTGTAGTGTTCCATAACGTATTCGTCATCTGCGTTGAGAATAATTTTACCGTCACCTTTTGCCTGGGTAACAATCTCGAACTTACCAAGAACAGTATTTTCAAGCGAGCCAAAACGTTCCAGGTGAGCCTCATTTATCCCAGTGAGGATTGAGATGTCTGGCTGAGCCAGATTACACAGCGCGGCAATGTCACCACGCCCGTAGGCTCCCATCTCAACAATAAAGACATCAGTGTCTGCGTCTATCTTTTGGAGAATTGTGCGTGCCACCGACAAAGGCACATTATGACTCTCGGCTGTGGCCACCACGTTCAAGGAGCCAGACAG
>JBBDUH010000054.1:17192-20140 GCA_040904005.1 Minisyncoccota bacterium | reverse complement strand
GCGGTCCAGGTAATCGGGTGACGTGTTTTTTGGGCTGGTGAGAAACTGTCACGCCAGGCAGCACGAATGAAGCGAGGGAGATGGAAGTTCTCCAGCTGCAGTAAATAGATTTGATAGATAGGATTGCGTAGCATGTTACGAAATTTGATTAATAAATGACCGCAGAATATCAGCAAAGGCAGTAGGTTGATCAAGAAAGATGAAGTGCCCACCAGACAGCACCGTCAGTTGCGACTTCTCGATCCGCTCGGCCATGAGTTTGCCATCAGCCAGCGGAGTTGCTGTGTCGCTCTCTCCCCAAACCAGTTGGGTTGGCACCTTGATCTCCGCAAGTTGATAAAGCTGATCGGTGCGTAGCACCTGCCGCATTGTCGCCCGCATCACAGCACTCTCGGGCGGGAGATCAGCCCCAATAAACTTATAAATAACTGGCCGCAAACTGCGCAGAAACGGTAGGCGAAAAACTGGACCAAAGAACTCACCAAACTTTGAAAGTAGCGGTCGCTCCCTGGAGCGCAGGCTGGCACTGGACACCAAAAGGAGCCCAGTCAGCCAGTCTGGCGCGTGTGTCGCTAGCTCCGCCGCTACCTGCCCACCAAAGGAGTGACCAACGACAATCACCTCCTCCCAGCCACACTTGCCGATGATCTCAGTCACTGCTGAAGCGTAGTCGACCACAACAAGTGGGTTGGCCGGCTCGGGCGATGCCCCAAAGCCAGGTAGATCAATCGCGAGCGTGGCCTGCGGGCAGCTCGCAATCTGCTCCTTCCAGACGCTGTGATCACTGCCCCAGCCATGCAAAAACACCACCAACGGACCCTCCTTGCCACCTTTAGCGGACTGAAAAGTAATGGCAACATCGCCGACGCTCGTGCTAACTGTTTTACTGATCTTTTTCATGCGGTTTGCTATCTAAAAAACTTTGGAGAATTATCGCCGCCGCTGAACCATCAACATGCTGGCCGGCTTCGGGCTGCCGGCGGGCCTGAGCCGAGGAAAAGAACTCGGGCACATACACTACCGGAATCTCTGTCTTCTCTTCCAGGGATTTCTTGAAGGAACGGATACCAACCATCACTGGGTTGTCGACGCCGCGGTGAGTCTTCGACTCCCCAAGAATAATTGTATCAATACTTCTATCCTTACAGATATTAATCACAGCCGCCACGCTGGTGTCGTCATTATTAATAGTTTTGAGCGGAGTGGCAATACTGGTATCGCTGTCGGCGACGGCCAATCCAATTCGCTTGGTACCGTAGTCAACTCCAAGAAATTTCATGGTTTTAGAGTAGCACAATTTAGATGTAGGTATGTTAGTATGGCAGTATGGCAGAATCGTATAACAAAAATAATAAGTTACACTTTGCAAGTAAAGAAAGTCAGCAAAAGTTTTTCCAAAGTATTAAAGACGAAGCAGAAACAACCTGGAAGGAGCTAGCTGGTATTGCAGAAGTACCGCAACGAACCTTTTCTGACTGGAAACGCGGTAAGCACGCTCCCTCTTTAGAGCCAGTAAAGATACTATCGGAAAAATTTGGTGTTGGGATTCCAGAAGATGCACAAGCCAAAGATCGTTTCTGGAAGAATAAGGAATCAGCAAAATTGGGCGGGAAAGCCAAGTATGAAAAATACGGATCTGTCGCCAGTGATGATGAACACCGTAGGAAGCAGTGGAAGAAATGGTGGAGTGAAAGTGGTAAATTCGACAATTCGCTTTCAACCGCTCCGACTCCAATTAAGAAGCCTGAAATGTCAGAAGGGTTGGCGGAGTTTGTTGGCATCATGCTTGGTGATGGTGGGATAACCGATTACCAAGTACGTGTCACATTACATTCTGACGATGATAAACAGTATGCGCAGTTCGTTTGTGAACTAATAGAAAATTTGTTTAAAACTCAACCAAGAATTTATGAAAAGGGTGACAAGCGGGCGGTTGATATAACCATATCGAGGAAGAATCTTGTAAAATTTTGTAATCAAATTGGTCTTAAGTCTGGAAGCAAGAAAAAGCACAAGGCCGATATTCCAAACTGGATTAAAGAAGATAAAAATTATTTACGATCTTGTCTACGCGGCTTGTTCGATACCGATGGTTGTATTTACAACGAGTGCCATAAAGTAAACAAGGTTCAATACTGTTACCCGCGGCTACATTTTGTCAGTGCTATTCCAACTTTACGAACGTCAATAAGAAACAGTTTGAAAAGCCTTTATCTTGGAGCTAAAATTCGCAACAACCGCGCTGTCACTTTGGAAAAGCGCGTTGATATAGTACAATTCTTTGCGTCCATTGGAACTAGCAATCCAAAGCATCAGAAACGTTTTGAGAAGTTTATAACTTAAAATGGAGGGGTGACAGAGCCTGGTTTAATGTGGCAGTCTTGAAAACTGCTGTGCCTCACGGCACCGTGGGTTCGAATCCCACCCCCTCCGCCAATTTATAAAAAACGACACCCCCAGGTGCCGTTTTTTATTTCAAGGAAAACCATCTAAGAAGATGCTAAACTAAGGACAGATATGCAAGAAGAAATACGTTGGCATGCACCAGAGTTCATCACCTACGAGAAAGGTACCGACTGGTACTGGGCGGTGGGTGTTATCGCCATCACTCTCGCAGTGGCGGCCATTCTCTTTGGCAACATACTGTTTGCCCTCGTGATCATCATTGGTACCGCAGCACTCTCGATGCAGGCCTCGCGTGACCCAGAGATCCGCGAATTTGCTGTTGGTGACCGCGGTGTGCAGGTCGACGGCACACTCTACCCTCACTCCTCCATTATCTCCTTCTGGGTCGAGAACAATCCACACGAGCAGAAGCTTCTCCTGCAATCAGAGAAGATGTGGATGCCTTATATTGTGATGCCGATTGCTGAGGTCGACCCGGAAGAAGTGCGTAACTTCCTCATCGAGTACCTGCCGGAGGAAGAGCATCAGGAACCACTCTCGCA
>JBBDUH010000054.1:13439-17092 GCA_040904005.1 Minisyncoccota bacterium | reverse complement strand
ATAATGTGTCCCCAACAGGAGTTGAACCTGTAGCCTTTACCTCCGCAAGGTAACGCTCTATCCAGTTGAGCTATGGGGACGTTTCTTCCGACCAACACCAAAAGTATACCCGAAAATGGCGGTAAATAAAAACGTACCAGAAACCTAAATAACTCATCCGGGTGAGTTATTTAGCCTCGAGCATTTAAAAACACCATGTTCAACGTGGTGTTTTTTCTTATCTCTCTTCTTTTTTTAGACCCTACGACCGTTTTATCTCAATCTTGCGGCCACTTGTCTCATTCGTCTCAACCTTCGGTATCTAGATGGTCAGAACGCCATCCTTATAGTCAGCCTTGGCGGGTCTCCTCATCAACCTGAGTTGGGAGGTGCACTGAACGTGAGAAGGAGCCGTAGCGACGCTGGTGTGATTTATTTGTGCTTACACAAAAGAGAACTGTGAGCGTTATTTTTGATCTACAAGCTTCTGGAGGCGAGACTTTTTGCGGCCGGCATTGTTGGCGTGGATCACGCCGGCTTTAGCGGCCTTGTCGATCGCCTTGTAGGCAGTTGGTAGGGCCTCAGCAGCGGCCTTTAAGTCCTCAGCTCGCACCAGGTCATCAACCTGTTTGATAGCCTTACGCATAGTGCGCCGACGACGATTATTGACGACTGTGCGTCCTTCGTCGCGACGTACTGCTTTTTTTGATGAGTCTCGTACTGGCATAATGTTAGGAAATTAGGAATCTAGGTTACTAGGGTTTTAGGTAATAATGTATTTTAGACTGCTTTCGCCTTAAAATAGTACCAAAAACCGGCGGTTTTGCAAGAACTACCAACGATTTCCTTGGTTTTAGTCGAGAGATAAATCAGCTATACTAAAGCTAATGATTGCCCAGCTAACCGGTAAGCCGGAGGTTATTTCTGAAGATGAGCTGATTATCGACGTCGGTGGCGTCGGCTACAGCGTATTGGCACCACCGCAGGTAATTGCTGAGGCACAGATGAAGACTCAGATAACCCTCCTCACCTTCCTCTCAGTGCGAGAAGACTCGCTCACTCTTTTTGGCTTCTCTTCTCACGAGCAGCGTAGACTTTTTGAGCACCTGATTGGTGTCTCTGGGGTCGGGCCAAAGTCAGCCCTGGGAATTCTGTCTGTTGCCGATGCCGGCACCATCGCAGCCGCAATTGCTAGTGAAGACACTTCTTACCTCACCAAGGTCTCCGGTATCGGCCAGAAGACTGCCGAAAAAGTAGTGCTCGAGTTGCGCGACTCCTTTGGTGATATCTCTACCGAGGAAAGCGCGCAGGGCCGAGCCGAGTCGAGCGATGCAGTGGAGGCGTTGGTCGGTCTGGGGTATTCTAAACAGCAGGCCAGAAGCGCCGTTGCTGCGGTGGAAAAGGATGTGGATACAACCAAGGAGAAGGTGAAGCAGGCTCTTAAGCAACTAGGAACCAACCATGACTAAACTACTAAAAATTTTAAAAAGGATTATCCCGAGCTGGGTGGTGCAGACCTTCCGGCCCATCTACCACTTTGCTCTCGCCTGGCTGGGGGCAGTTTATCATCAGCACCCAAGCAAGGAGATCACCGTCATTGCTGTCACTGGCACAAAGGGTAAAACAACAGTTACCGAGCTTATCGCTCATATGCTACGCATTGCCGGCCACAGCGTGGCCGTCTCCAACACAATCCACTTTCAGATCAAGGATGAGGAAACACGCAACCTGCGCAAGATGTCGATGCCGGGCCGCTTCTTTTTGCAGCGCTTTCTGCGTGGCGCCGTCACAGCTGGCTGCGACTATACCGTGGTCGAGATGACCTCCGAGGGTGCTAAGCAGTTCCGTCATCGTTTTATTCATATTGACACTTTGGTATTTACCAATCTATCACCAGAGCACATCGAGTCACACGGCTCCTTTGAGAAGTATCGTGCGGCCAAGGTCTCCATCGCCAAGCAGGTGGCTCGCTCCGAGAAATCACCAACCACCATTATTGCCAATGCCGATGACCAAAATTCTGAGTACTTTCTTGCCGTCGATACCGATCGTCACCTCCCTTTCCGCCTTGCTGATGCTGAGCCATTCTCCAACACTCGCTCCGGTGCATCACTGACAATCAACCACGAGCGTGTGCAGACAAATCTATTTGGCGAGTTTAATATCTACAACATGATGGCAGCGGCGGCAACTGCCCGTGCTCATGGTGTGAAGGAAAGCCAAATCTCACAGGCTCTGCAATCCTTCCCTGGAATTCGCGGCCGCCTCGAGCGGATCGACTCCAGCTTCGACTTTAGCGTCTACGTCGACTACGCCCATACGCCCGATTCACTCAGACAGGTATACGAAACCTTCACCGGGCGAGAAAAGGTGTGTGTACTCGGCAATGCTGGCGGAGGGCGCGACACCTGGAAGCGCAAAGAGATGGCTAAGCTAGCCGAGAACCACTGCCGTCACATCATTCTCACCGATGAGGATCCATATGATGAAAACCCGCGCTCAATTGTTGAAGAAATGGCGAAGGCGATTACAATCCCGAAGTATCAAATCATCATGAATCGTCGACAGGCGATTCGCGCAGCTTTCGAGGAAGCTACCGCTGGCGATGTGGTGCTTCTGACCGGTAAAGGCACCGACCCATACATCATGCGCGAGAATGGCCGCAAGGAACCTTGGGATGAGGCCACTGTGGCGCGAGAAGAACTACGCGCTTTAAAAAACAAACGGGACGAGGAGTAAGGATTACTTTCCTGCCAGTGCGGCGGCAATAATACCAAAGGCAACTGCCACATTAAATGAACTCTTCCTTCCTTGCATTGGTATCTCTATCACCTTGTTGCAGACAGCCGTCACATCAGAAGGCAGACCATCCGGCTCACTGCCAAAGACAAGACACACATCACCATTTGGTTGATACTGGCGATAATCAACTGCTGACTCGGTTGGCTCACAGGCCAGAACCTCTACCCCGCTTTCTTGAAGCTCCTTAATTTTTATAAAAATATCATCAACCCGCTCCCAGGCAACTGTCTCCTCAGCACCGAGTGAGACTTTAGAAAAACGCTCGCGGTGCCGGCCGAAGCGATCGATTGGTTCCGGGGTGTAGCCAGAAAGGATCAGCCTGTCGAGCCCTAATCCATCAGCAGTGCGAAATATCGAACCCACGTTATATATACTGCGAATGTTGTGAAGAATTGCTTGCATTATTGTCCGTCCGGTAGGATTCGAACCTACGACCGTCTCCTTAAAAGGGAGCTGCTCTACCAGGCTGAGCTACGGACGGTTCTTGAACACAAAAATAATACCATAATTAGGCGGATTTAAAAGAAAAGAGCTGAACCTTTAGGAAGGTTCAGCTCAGATTTACTGTAAAATTACTCAGAATTTTCCTTTAACTACCCAGCTTGCAACCCTTTTCAGAGTTATCTTACCTTCACTCAACGCGCTACCGTCCGCACTCGCCCTAATCAAGTCATCGTGGATCTCTTTGTGTAACTCATTTCTGATGAGATGTTTATATATGCGCAATATAGTCGAAGAAGCCTGCGGGTCTACTTGCGACATTCTATCCTTCACCATGGATTCCCACTCTAATCTTTGGGAGCGAATTTCAGACAAATCACCGGTATTTGACTCCTTGATTAGCTTTTGAACTAATTCATCTGTTCGTTCTT
>JBBDUH010000054.1:0-13339 GCA_040904005.1 Minisyncoccota bacterium | reverse complement strand
GGCAGTAAATAAATCATGTTTGCCTCGGTGCGCTTCGTGATAACTTTTGACCAAGCGGGTAAAGTTTTCCTCCAGCTCCGCGTGGGAAAAATTCTTAGAAAATCCCTTGGCCTTTTTAAATGGATACCCTGATTCTCCAGCCGCCTCGGCCGTGTCGTAAGTCTTCGCCAAAAGCATCAGCCGCGTCTGCCAGACCAGCACACCATGAACAGCCTCGGCCAGCTCCTCTGCCGCCAGTGCCTTCTGCAGCTCTAGCCAGGCCAGCTTCTTATCGCGAGCACCATAAGCATCAGAGAGTGACCAGGGAGTGAACTTGCTCGGACCTTCCGCGCCCGCAAAGTGGTGTAACTTCTCTGTGTGCGGCTCTAGCTTCTTGAGTGTTTTTTTTTCGATTACATCCTCAACCAGGACGAAGATGTGATCGGTGCTTTTTATCAGTCCGACATACTCCAGAACTGCTTCACTCAATTCCTTCTCGGCCAGGACATGAAAAAGAAAGACAATATACTTAGCCTCAAACAAGCCCCGACTCTCAACCAGCTCCTGTAGTCGCGCTGCCGAGAAGCTATCAGCATCAAACTCAAACACCTCGGCCTCAGGCCGTTTTTGAAGCAACCCTTCCCGCAGCTTGCTGGTCGCCTGCTTGCGCTTCTCGATGTCATTACCGTGGTAAATAAGTAACATGCTTAAAGAAACTATTTAAATATCTAGCGGTTTAAGCTCATTCCAGCGCGGGCCAACTGATGTATCGGCCACAAAATTAATACCGGCTGTCAATTCTTTTGGCAGCACCGACTCCATAATCCGCTTTATCTCCGCAGTAACCGCCTCAACCTTATCTGCATCAATCTCGTAGATCAGCTCGTCATGCACCTGCAGCAAAAGCGCCGCTTCCCCCTCCAGATTCTCTTCCTTGAGATACTCAGCCACCGCCACCATGGCCTTCTTTATTATGTCGGCCTGCGTTCCCTGCACCGGCGCATTTACCGCCATCCGCTCAGCGCTGGCCTGCACCCAGGAACGGCTGGAGTATATCTCCGGAAAGTAGCGCCGGCGGCCAAAATGCGTACTAGTATAGCCCTGCTTGCGTGCCTCCTGCTTCTTCTCTTCGATGAACTTAGCTAGCCCTGGATAAGCCGCAAAGTACTGATCGAGATAATCTTGCGCCTCAGAGCGAGAGGTGCCACCACCAAGATTCTTTCTGAGTGCATCCACCCCCATGCCGTAAAGCATACCGAAGTTAATCACCTTAGCGGCACTGCGTTGGCTCTTTGTCACCGCCTCTTCTGCGACTGAGAAAACGTCGGCCGCAACAGCGGCATGAATGTCCCGACCCTCCTTGAAGACACTGATAAGCTTCTCATCACCAGACAACCAGGCCGCAATCCTGAGCTCTATCTGAGAGTAATCAAGCGCCACCAACCTCGCTCCCTCCTTGGCCACAAAGGCACCGCGGATCTTGCGGCCGTCGGCGCTTTTCACTGGGATGTTCTGCAGATTTGGATTCTTGGAGCTCATCCGGCCGGTGGCAGTGCCGGTCTGGAGGAAATCAGCATGCAAACGCCCATCAGCAGAAACCCGCTCCGGCAGTGCGTTGATGTAGGTGGAGAGAAGCTTCTGCACTCCTCTGTGCTGGAGCATATAGGCAGCAATGTCGTGCTCGTCGGCCAGCTTCTCCAGCTCAGATTCACGTGTCGAAATCGCGCCAGTTGAGGTCTTTGCCAAGCCGCTGGTAGGAATCTCCAGCTCAGCAAACATCACCTCTGCCAGCTGTTGAGGGGAATTAATATTGAACTCATGGCTAACTTCTTTATAGATTTTCTTCTCGATTTTATCCAGCTTCTTTTGGTACTCATTTGAGAGTTTGGATAAATACTCAACATCAATCTCCACCCCCACCTCGGTCATCCGCTGGACCACCGGAATTAGCGGCTGCTCAATCTCCTCAAAAACTGCAAATACTTCCTTATCCTTCATCTCTTGCGTTAGCGCCGTCATTGCTGCACTGAAGTTGTCGGTGTCGGTATAGATATAAACATCCTCCAGCGTTGGATCGGTCTTAGAAGAATCGCAGAGCCAAAGGGCGATCTGCGCCTCCTTTATTCTTTGCTTAGACACATCGGCTTCGTCATTGTCTTCAGCTCCACCTTCTTTATCTTCCTCCTCCTTGTTATTAAAAATTTCTCTGTTCACTCGCGCCTGCAACGAGCCAAACTCAAGTTGGGCAAACAGCTCATCGATCTCACTCTTGTCGATGCGCTCGCGCCACGGACGCTCCGGCATCTGAAAGTCAATTGGTGCATCAAGGCGTATTGTCGCCAGCTCCTTGGAAAACTTGGCCTCATCCTCCCCTTCGCGCAGAAGCTTAATGAAGCGTGTAGTGAGTCCGGCATCGACAAAATCAACATCATCCTTGTTCTCCTCTAATTTTGTATAAATATCCTCCAGGTGGCCAAAGGTGGTAATCACTCGCGTGGCCGTCTTCTCGCCCACCCCCTTAATACCGGGAATATTGTCCGAAGAGTCGCCACTGAGACCCTTGAAGTCAGGCAGAAACTCCGGGGCAAAGCCGTACTTTTCCTTGACCCGCTCTTCATTGTATAAAATTGTGTCTTTAATGCCGCGGCGCTGCGTGTAGACAAGTGTCTTCTCATCTTCGACCAGCTGCAGCGTGTCGTGATCACCTGAGGCAATCACGACCTGCACATCCTCATCCTGCTTCATCTCTTCGGCAATGGTGCCGAGAAGATCATCGGCCTCAAAACCCTCCTGAGAAAAGTACGGAATCGCAAACGCATCAAGCACATCGCGAGCGCGGGTAATCTGCTTTATCAATGCCTCATCCGTCTTCGGTCGGTGGGCCTTGTAATCAGCAAAGGCTTCATGCCGGTGTGTGGGAGCGGCAAGGTCAAAGCAGGCCACAATCTCATCCGGCTCCAGATCCTTGATTATTCCCAACAGCATCAAACACAGGCCATAAAGAGCACCGGTGGGCTCGCCGGCCTTGGTGGTAAAATCAGGCAAGGCATGATAACCGCGATGCAGAATCGCGTTGCCATCTAGAAGCACTAAGCGTTTTTTGTATGACTTACTCATGAATTGTGAGGCTGCGTTTATCTCCCTCCTCCAGTGTAAGCGTTACCCAAACTGCATCACTAGGCAGTGCCGACTCGACTCGCTCGGCCCACTCAATAATAACGAGATTTTCTGGATCAGCCAGACGAGTGCTGAAATCAAGGGCTGCCAGATCTGCCTCACCCTCCAGACGATAGGTGTCAAGATGATAGCAGCGAGAGAAAGGACCCTGCGGTAGTTTGTAGACGGTCTCGATGGTGTAGGTCGGGCTGGTCACCGGGTCGGTAACACCATAGGCAGCCAGCAATTTGCCCACAAAGGTGGTCTTACCGGCTCCTAGCGGACCCCGCAGGGCAATCACTGTGGCTCCAAAGGATCCGGGCCTGAGATTGGCGGCAAAATCAGCGGCGAAATCCGCTAATTCGGCCTCATTTTGGACGGTAATTTTCTGTGGCTGCACTGACTTTATATTAGCATGAAGTGTAGAGCTTATAACGTATATTGTATAACGCATAACGTGTAACAAAAAAGCCGCTTGCGGTTGCAAACGGCTTTTGATGAAAATTAATTTCAACGGATGAGAACCTCATCGTTGTTGCGGTCGATCTCGCCGCTAGCGACTGCTGGAGCGCGGCAGTCAACCCGATTGTCAGACCGCTGTAGTAGCAGACTAACTCGCTCATCACCGCGCCGAGTTGAGCGCACAGTGATAACTGTAATCTCACCGGCCGGGATCCTGAAGCTGTTTCCAGCCTCATCCTCTCCATGGTAGTCAGCACAGCTGGTGTTGACCATAGAGACCTGGTACTTAGCGCGCGTGACTGCGCGTTTAATATCAGTAACATCTCGGCTGATATCACTAGCAGTCCAGGTGAGATCCTCAACAGCGTCCCAGCTATCATCAGCCATGTCAGCAACCTCTTCTAAATGAGTACAGCCAGAAAGAAGAATGAAGCCAACAATCACAGCTGCAGCCTTAATGATACGTTTGACCCAGACTTTTTCCTCGTCACGCCTTTTTTCCTGGGGTGTTCGCAAGTCTATTTGTTCACTCATCTTTACCTCGTTTTTTTGTTTTTTGTTAAAAGAATTTATTGTTTTGAATCTGGTATTATATTAGCATTTATAGTAGTGCTTGTCAATACCTATTTTAGGTACTAAAAAGGCGGTGTTTCAGATTCGAAACACCGCCAGTATTGGGGTTATAATTTATTGTATGAGTACTTCCGTTTCCGGGTTTTCAACGTCAAGAGTAACTCCCTGCGAATCCCAGAAAGACTCCGTTGCCACCTGTTCTTCTGATGACAGTGCTTTCCAATGTTCTGGTTCTTCCCAGTATCTAGGTGGACGCAAGCGAATTCGTTCCAGATCGGTCTCGTAACCATTCCTGAGTCGAATGCGGGTATTGTCATACCCCCAGTTGTCACAACCTTTAGGGAGCACGCTTGTATCGCCGGCCAGTATACGATCAATAATATGTTGAGGTGTCTGGAAGGCAATATAGGTCTCGTCCTGCATATCGAACAGTTTGCGAGAGGCCTGTACCATTCCCACTGTGTGAGCCGGGATAGTCCCTAGATACGATCCGTTGGCATCATACACAATGGCTTCAGTACAGTTATCTTGATTATCAAGCGGAATATCAACCACTGAACGTTTGTCGATATTCTCAACCAGGTTACAACCGGATGATAGAATTACTGTCAGTAGAGCAACCATGAGTGCCAAGAACCATCTCATTATCTCACTAAGAATCATTTGGTTTGATTCCTTATTCCTGTTATTGATGTCCATCTGGACCTCCGTTTTTTTGATTAAAATAACCTTTTATCTGTTGTAATAGTATCACTTATATATAATGATGTCAAGCACTATACTGCGGCTATTATAGGCTATGAAATTTTTGTTGTTTTCACTATAAATGTGTATTTTTAGACATCAGATATTACTAATTAGACCTTCCCCCGCTTTGGGTCTAAAGCCAAAGCGGGGTATGATAGACACATAATGGTACTTTTTAACGATGACAGCCAGGACGATAAACTGGCGAAATTTAAAAAGCGGGAGGAGGAGCAGTTGGCGCGGAGAGCCGCGGCTGACGCTGGTGTTCCCTACATCGATCTGGCCGGTATCTCTATTAATACCGATGCTCTCAAAATAATTGCTGAGGAAATAGCCCGTTCTCGTGAGTTGGCTGCCTTCGACCTGGTCAATAAAAAGCTGCGTATTGCTGCTCGCAGCCCTGAGAGTGACTCTACCAAGGAAATCCTGGAGCGGCTCAAGGAGGCCGGTTGGCAACCGGATCTTTTTGCTACCTCACCAACCAGTCTGAAAAAGGCCTACGACTACTACGGCGACATCGCCACCACACAGAAAAGCTCGGTTGGGAAAATTGATATCATCCCTGACTCCATCTCAGAAATCACCGGTGGTGAAAAAAACCGGCAGGAAATTATTACATTGGTTGAAGAGATACTGGAGAACACCAGAGACACCTCCCAAATAATCGAGGTCCTGGCCGCCTCTGCCATCACTCTCGGCGCCTCTGATATCCATATCGAACCCAGCGAGCACGAGTACTTACTACGGATGCGGATCGATGGCGTTCTCCAGCGCATCACCACCATCAATGAGCGTTCGTACAAACTCATTATTTCTCGCCTTAAGCTTCTATCTGGCATGAAACTTAACATCACTAAGGAGGCGCAGGATGGCCGCTTCAGTATTCGTGTTGATGAAAGTCAGACCGAAATTCGCTCTTCATCTGTACCAAGTGCCTATGGTGAATCGATTGTGATGCGAATTTTAAATAAAGAAACTCTCGATGCCGACATTGAGCACCTTGGTATGCAGCCATACTTTTTAGAGCTAATACGGCAAGAGATTAGCAGACCGAAAGGGCTGATCCTAAACACTGGCCCGACCGGGTCTGGAAAAACGACGACTCTTTACTCCTTTCTTAAGGAGGTTAATGAGCCCGGCAACAAGATCATTACCATCGAAAACCCAGTTGAGTATCATCTGGATGGAATTGTGCAAACCCAGGTTAACCCTGATGAAGGATACAACTTTTACGACGGACTCAAGGCAGCCATGCGTCAGGACCCAGACGTTATTATGGTTGGTGAGATCCGCGATGACGACACCGCCAAGACCGCCTTCCACGCAGGGCTTACTGGTCACCGCGTTCTCTCTACCCTGCACACAAATGACGCTGCCGGCACCTTCCCGCGTCTAGTTGAGTTGGGGATAGAGAAAAACCTAATCGATGATGCAATGAATGTCGCCATGGCTCAACGATTGGTCCGTCGTCTTTGTGATAACTGTAAGGAAAAAATTGCAATTGCTGGCGAGGAGAAGCGCATCATCGATAGCCTTACCGAGATGATGCCACACAAAGAACAGTACAAAGATCTTTTAGCCACTGAGCATATCTACCAAGCCAAAGGTTGTGAGGAGTGTAGCAAAACTGGCTACCGCGGTCGGATTGGTGTCTTTGAGGCCATTATTGTTGATGAGCGTATTGGCGAGCTGGTGCGTGAAGACCCATCCAGCGCAAAAATCTGGCAGCACGCCCAAGAAAGCCAGGGAATGCTCTCAATGGCTCAGGATGGAATTTTAAAGGTACTAGATGGCACTACTGATATTGCCGAGCTCCAGCGGGTAATCGATCTGGAAAAATCGATGCGAGATAGCAGAAAGTAGAGTAGAAAAGCAAGGAAAAGGTAGTTGATTTATGTTATGTGCTTTATGCTTTATGCTACCTGCTACACGTTACATGTTGTATGATATAGGTATGAATAAACCCAAACAGTCGATCGACCGCTCCTTTCTGGATGCCACCCTGCGACCAGACCGCTGGGATGACTACATCGGCCAGGAGCAGATCAAGGACAACCTTAAGATTCTTCTCCAGGCCGCCAAGGAGCGTGGGCATGCTCCTGAGCACGTTCTCTTCCATGGCCCACCTGGCCTGGGCAAGACCACGCTGGCTCATCTCATCTCTAAAGAGATCGGTGCACAGCTGCGGGTAACCAGCGGCCCGGCAATTGAGAAGGTAGGCGACCTCGCCTCCATCATCACCAACCTTAATGAACACGACATCCTTTTTATTGATGAGATTCACCGCTTAAACACGGCGATTGAGGAGATTCTTTATCCGGCCATGGAGTCCGGCCAACTAGATATTGTGATCGGCAAAGGCCCATCAGCCCGCACCCTCCAGCTTGATCTGCCACCGTTTACCATTATTGCTGCCACCACACAGGCCGCCCAGATCTCCTCCCCTCTCCGCAGTCGCTTCTCCGGTGGCGTCTTTCGGCTGGACTTTTATGATATCGAGGAGATCACCGAGATTCTACGGCGCTCTGCAGCTATTTTAGACCTGGAAGCAGATGAAGGAGCATTGGCCGAGATTGCCAGCCGTGCCCGCTACACACCACGAACGGCCAACTACTTTCTCAAGCGCTGTCGTGATTATGCTCAGGTGAAAAACACTTCTCTCACCGAAGCTGTGGCCAAGGAGGCGCTGGCACTCCTATCTGTCGATCAGCGCGGTCTACACGAGGATGACCGGAGAGTGCTTGAGACAATTATCGATAAGTTTGATGGTGGCCCAGTGGGAGTGAACACCCTTGCTGCCGCTATTGCTGAGGATGCCAGCACGATTGAGGAGGTCTACGAACCATTCTTACTACGGGAAGGATTTATTGAACGCACACCCCGTGGCCGAGTGGCAACAAGGCGGGCGTATGAGCATTTAGGGTATAACATACCGGAAAGTCGCAAACTCGATTTATAGATAATAGGGTGTAGGAATTAGGGTTTAGGAGAAAGATGTAAATTTCTAATATCTAATTCAGCGCTGGTATTAGCGCATTTATGTTGTATATATAAAGAAAAGTGATTTCGTGATTAACTATCAAACGGAGTGAGCGATATGGTCGCTTTCATCCATATCCGAACGAAGTGCAGATAGACAAATAAATGGCTAATATTCACATTATTTGCGAATATTAAAGATATTTCTTAGATGAATATCTTGCTATTTATTTGACAAGCTTTTTGTATGTGATATAAATATAATCAGAAACACAAAATATAACGTTCATTTAAAATTAAAGGTGATGTAAATGTTAGTAATAGCTTACAGAGAAAATAATCTCTACTCAGACTTTATCCCAAAAGTTAGTGAAATACTAAAGAATGATGGAGTAGAAATAAAAGAAATCTCTTATCCTGCTGGCACTGACCCAGAAATAATAGGGTATAAGCTCCATGAAAATCTTACTTCAATACCAAACAGTGCTATTTTGATTATTGCAGATAATACATGTAAGGTAGCGCTTGAAAGTCATCTCCAAGAAATAAGTGAGCAGGAGCAGGGGATCTTCAAAAGCAAGGTAAGAACTGACCACGTAACACTGGATGATTTCTTTGGTACGGTTTTTATCTCTAGCCTAGCAAACAGTGCGATTAATCTTGGTGTTGCTGGTAGAATTATCGCTGTTGATTTATTTTTTAATGCATTTTATGAATTTTTAAGGATTATTAAACTACCTTATAAAACTGTATATGTGATAAAAGATGAACTAGCAGCACACTTGTACGAAATGAGAGGAAAAGAGGAAGGAATGGCACAAAAAATATCCTTATCATTTCAAGAAATAGTGCCGAGAATTAAGATTAATATAGTTGAAAAATTCCACAATATTTCAACTGAAGATCTTAGTAATCTGGATACTCTTGTTGTCTTCGATAGGCATTGTGATCCAGCAGTGAATTTCTTCAACAGGGACAGAGATAGTTGCGGTTTAGGTCTTCCTTTGGAAAGCTGTATGCATGATTACCAAATGAAAAACCTGACAACCAATATGGTGAAACCTGAACATATAGCATCAGTATTAAAGGTAATGATTGAGTGATAAAATCAACAAATTAAGTCGTATGACATTTCCGTCATACGACTTTTTTATTACCCACGCTCGAACATTTATCTATTTATACAACCGCGAAGTCCAACGAACTAATGAGGCACTGATTTTATTAAACTACTTTCCTCTATAGGAGGTCGCTAAGTGAGTTATCCCCACCGCAATCGCATCATACTCATCATCGTGCTTTGCCTCTGGGCGCACATCCACCAGCTGGCTGACCATCTGGATCATCTGCGCCTTGGGGCTCTTGCCGTAGCCAACCACCGCTATTTTTATCTCCTGCGGACCGTAATCATAAGTCTCTAGGCCCGCCTCTTTAGCCACAAGAATCAGTGCACCTTTTACCTGGGCCACCTGCATAGCGGTGGCAGTATTCTGGTTGAAGAAGATCTTCTCAATCGCTAGTGCGTCTGGTTGATATTTTTTGATCAAGGTGCGAACTGCGGCGCAAATTTCTGCAAGCCGATCAGGGAACTCAGCCTTGCTACTAGTTTCAATACAACCAGAATACTCACACTCCTGCTTGTTGGCTGTGCCAGAAACCACCGCTACTCCGCAGCGACCGTAGCCCGGATCGATTGAAAGTACTTTCATAAATCTTAATATCTAATTTTTAATGTCTAAATATTTCTACGTCCAGTTATTAATTCCTAAGTAAAACAATCAATTGTTTTACTTATTAGAAATTACTAATTAGACATTGTTCATGTTAGTGAACACTTCGCGTACTTCTTCATTCTCCCCCAGCTCTTCTAGGACTCTCTCTAGCTTATTTTGATCTTCCTCTGCAAGTTCCATTGTACTGGCTGGACTCCACTCTCTATACCCTCCATCTCCTCGACTCTCTGTAAAGGCCCAAACAACAGCGCCCGGCTTAGCCAGGTCAAGCCCATTCTTGGAGAGAATGTGACGGATCTCGGCGGCAGCCTTGTTGCGGTTGTTGGTCTCGGCCTCAATTATCAGCTGAGCACCACCGGGCCCATAAGCTTCGTATGTTATCTGTTCAGAACCCTCAGCGGCTGTTGTGGCGCGTTCAATGGCGTCCTTGATATTATCCTTGGGCATATTGGCGGCCTTAGCCTGCTCAATAGCCTGCTGCAGCCCGGCATCATTCATATCACCGCCGCAGCGTTTGGCCTCGACCTGGATTTGATCAACCAGTTTAGAGAACTCCTTACTGCGCTCCTTATCGAGCTTCTCTTTTTTGCGTTTTATTTTTGACCATTTGTTGTGTCCTGACATAAAAAGAGTATAAAAATTAAAGTAGAAAGTAAAAAGTTAGATGATAATTTTTACAAACCGGTGCTTTCCAATCTTAAAGTTGGTTGTCTTCACCACTGCGAGATTGTCATCGGTGATCTTCTCCTCAGTGTCCAAGTTTGTGATCGCTCCCTGATCCACCAGCCGGCGAAACTGTGTTTTGCTCGGTACTATCTCAGCATCGTTTAAAAGATTAATCAGTTGGTCGCCTTTCTTAGCCTTAATCTCCTGAATATCAGCCGGAATTTCGTTGTCAGAAAATGTAGAAATAAAGCCTTCCTTAGCTCCACTAGCGGACTCATCATCATACAGAAGAGCAACAATCTCCTCTGCCAGCGCCAACTTTACATCCCGCGGATTCTCACCCGCATTCAGCCGTTGTTCATGCCTCTTCACTTCATCGAGGGGGAGATTTGTACAGTGGGTGAAGAACTGAATGATTCCGCTGTCAGGTATTCGCATTACCTGAGCAAATATTTCGGCTGGCTCATCATCAAGGAAGACACCACGCCCCTCAGACTTACTCATCAGCATCTCGCCGGTATTAGGGTCCTCAAGTAGTGGGTGGGTGATCACGAACTTCTCTTGATTCTGAAATCTTTTGCGTAGTGTCCGGCCGGCCAGCATATTAAAGGTTTGGTCGGTACCACCAATCTCCACATCAGCCTCCAGCGCTACTGAGTCATACCCCTGCATCAGCGGGTAAAAGAACTCGTGCACATAAAGCGGCTTCTCCTCGGATAAACGCCGCTCAAACACGTCGCGCTCAATCATTTGCTGAACCGTGAAGTTTGAGGCCAGATCCACAACATCATCAAAGCTCAACTCCGAAAGCCACTCGCTATTGAAACGAAACTCGACCGGATTATCCTTATCCTCCAGATCCATAACTCTACCTATCTGCTCCTTGAGAGCAGATAGGTTTTCCTGTACCTCCTCCTTAGAAAGGCGGTTACGAACGGAGGTTTTGTCTGAAGGATCGCCAATTAAGGCGGTAAAATCACCCACCAACACAATCACCTGATGACCGAGTGAACGAAACCGCTCAAGCATCAGGTAATTAATAACGTGCCCAAGATGAACCCGTGGGGCGGTTGGGTCAATGCCGGCATAAATCCGCAGTTGCTCACCGCCCATCAGCCGCTCCTTTAAAGAGTCCTTGTCGGGATACACTGTATCAACCGAGCGATTAAGAACAGTATCTATTTTATTTTCGGAAGTTTCGGTCTTCATGGTGTATTATTAAGTAAGTGTTTGTGGCCTTCAATCTACTGCTTAATCTGAAGGCGCGATCATGTGAACTTATTTAAGTATATGCGAATTAACAAGAAAACTAAAGGACTTTTATTGAATGGATTAAAAATCTTGCTTGTTTTTGCCATCCTTATAGCCGGTGGAGCCTTTATTTGGGTATCCACCTTTGACATCCCCGACCTGGACGCCTTCACCAACCGACAAGTACAGCAGTCTACAAAAATTTATGACCGCACCGGTGAGATTGTTCTTTACGATCTTAATAAAGATGTGCGACGAACCAGGGTGTCATTGGAAGAAATATCACCCAACCTTCTTAAGGCCACCGTCGCTATTGAGGACGCTGAATTTTATAACCATAACGGAATAAGGATTTCCTCAATCATCCGCGCTTCCTGGGCTAATTTAAAGAGTTTTGGTTTCCAGCAGGGTGGGTCGACCATAACCCAACAGGTAGTAAAGAACACACTTCTTACTCCTAAGAAAACCATTTCACGAAAATTAAAGGAGTGGATTCTAGCCTTACGTCTCGACCATGAGTTGGATAAAGACACTATTTTAGAGATTTATCTTAATGAAACCCCTTATGGTGGTCGTGTGTATGGCGCTGAGGAGGCGGCCGACCGTTATTTTGGTAAGTCCGCCATTGATTTATCCATCGCTGAGTCAGCATACATTGCTGCTCTACCACAGGCACCAACTTACTACTGGAACAATCGCGAAGATTTAAGTAGACGCCAGCGGGAGGTGCTACTTAAAATGTATGAAAATGACTTTATTACCGAAACAGAGTATGAGCAGGCCCGTGTTGAGGAGGTAGTCTTTCTATCAGGGAAAGAGTTGTCAATTCGTGCACCCCACTTTGTTTTCTACATCCGCCAATACCTAGAGGAAATTTACGGCACTACTGCCATCGAACGACAGGGTTTAAAGGTTGTAACCACTCTTGATTATGAATTGCAGCAAAAGGCGGAGGAGATTTTAGCCCGTTATGGAGAGCAGAACGCGCAGCGCTTTAATGCTACTAATGCATCCCTGGTTGCGGTTGATCCCCGCAATGGACATATTTTAGCCATGGTGGGCTCACGTGATTATAGCAATGAAGAGATTCAGGGAAACTTTAATGCTGCCACATCTGCTCGTCAGCCTGGTTCTTCCTTTAAACCATTTGTTTATGCCACCGCGCTTAATAAAGGATACACAGACAGCACGGTTATCTTTGACCTTCCAACTCAGTTTTCAGTAAACTGCAGTTCTTCAAACTTCACCAGTGATGATGGCTGCTTCTCACCCGGAAATTACGATGAGAAATTTCGTGGTCCAATTAGTTTTCGTAATGCATTAGCACAATCAGTCAACGTCCCGGCGGTGAAGGTGTTTTATTTGGCTGGGATGGAGGACTCGCTTGATACCGCACGTAGTATGGGGATTTCCACTTTAAATAAAAAGACTGATCGTTATGGTCTATCCCTCGTACTCGGCTCCGGAGAGGTGACACTACTGGACCTAACTAGTGCTTATGGAGTGTTTGCTAATGAAGGGGTAAAAAACTCGCACACGGGCATCCTACGCATTGAGGATGTGGAAGGAGAGATACTTGAGGAGTTTAAAGAAGTGCCGGAACGGGTACTAGCAACTGAAACCGCACGTATGATCACTAATATATTATCTGACAACGTGGCTCGCACCCCATCCTTCGGCCCCAACTCGCCACTTTTCTTTCCTGACTACGATGTTGCCGCCAAAACCGGTACCACCAATAACTACCTCGATCTCTGGACAGTTGGTTACAACCCAAATATTGCGGTTGGAAT
>JBBDUH010000053.1:0-4652 GCA_040904005.1 Minisyncoccota bacterium | reverse complement strand
CTGGTTAAATACGCTTTGAAACATCTCTCCGATTCATGAAAAATAAAAGCCTTCTAT
Source organism: Minisyncoccota bacterium (assembly GCA_040904005.1). Taxonomy (GTDB): domain Bacteria; phylum Patescibacteriota; class Minisyncoccia; order Phycocordibacterales; family SW-6-46-9; genus JBBDUH01. Next base: position 4,595 of record JBBDUH010000053.1, on the reverse strand, counting down.
TATATATTATCCAAGATTACGAAAGGGAAAGTAAAATTCCAGTAGAATTCGGCTTTACTCAAATATATACTCGTGAAGATCACGGGATTGGGTGCATCCGGTCTGTAACACCAGCAGTACCAGCAAAACATAAAAATACGGTTTGGACTTTCTGATAATCTTATCAGCCGGGCCATCACGAAAAAATGCTCCCCACCCGTTGCTTTTTACATATTTAGATGATTAAATTCCATCCGACCTCATTTGGGATGGTTCCATTCTCGAATGAGGCAAATGCATACATCCAACAGTATGCATCTTTCCATGATTGTATTGTACTGTATTCAAGAAGGCTTTTACAAAACCTGGATTTTGGGTCAATCCCGAAAAATTTCGGGACAAAGAGTTTAAGTTTTGTACGCGTCAGTGATTTTTAAACCGCAGTATCCCGAATGCTTTCGGGATGTGAGGATTAAATAATCTCACTCGGGGCGTAGCGAATTCCATGGTGCGACCGCGTCGTGATAACTCAGCCCATTTATTGAACACGGTGTACCCTGCTTTTTGAGCACTTAGTGAAATTGAAAAAAACGCTCATTTTTTGAACGCGAAGCGCTCCGAGCGACAGCGATTCCCACGCAGTGATTTTACGAAGCCTTCTTCAAGTATATTTAATTGATCATTTAATAAACTTGATTTAAAGGCCCGTTATGGAAAAATTGATTGTTAAACCATTCAAACTTTTCTTACTTCTATTCATTCTTTTCATCTTTCCTCTGACCGGCTTTCCTGCCTCTAACGATGCCGGCAACCTTGCTTACAGCAATGAAGGAATCATTTTGTATACACCATACACCAGCCGGTCCATAACGCCGGGGGAAACCCTCAGTTATGAGATCGAAGTGATCAACCGGTCGGACAGGATCGAGACTGTCACACTCAAGGTGTTAGGCATTTCTGATAGCTGGGAACCCAACCTGACTGCCGGCAACACAACGATACAACAAATATCCGTAAAGCCGGAATCACTCGGATCGGAATCTTCAAAAACCATAAATTTCGGATTGACCATTCCCCTCGAAATCAATCAGGGTACGTACGATTTTGAGGTGCTCGCCGAAACAAAAGACCGCCGCCAGTATCTCCTGCCCCTGCAGGTAAGAGTCACGGAGCAGGGGGTCTTTGAAACCGAACTGGAGGTAAACCAGGCGAATATGGAGGGATACGCCGATGATGAATTTAACTATAGCATGAACCTGGCGAACCGGACGGGCACGACCCAGAACTATTCCCTTACGGCAAACGCACCGCCCGGCTGGGACGTCAGGTTCAGGGTAAGGGGGAGCTATGTGACATCAGTGAACCTGGAATCCGGAGGGAGTGAAAATATAAACATCAACGTCAGAACCCCCTCAAGAGTTGCGGCAGATACGTATCAGATCGGTATCCGGACTGCTTCGGGAACTACTTCCAATGAGGCCACCCTCGAAACCGTCATCAAGGGCCAGTATGATCTGGATGTGACGACTCCCTCCGGCCGGTTAAGTGCAAATATCACTGCCGGCAGCGAAACGGAGATTCCACTGCAGGTGCGAAATACGGGTTCGGTTCCGCTCAGGAATATTACGCTCAGTGCTTCTCCGCCGGAAGGCTGGAGCGTGGAATTCGATGTCGAGGAGGATGAAATCCCCCGGCTGGAGGCGGGAGAATCCAGAACCGTGACAGCCACAGTGCAGGCCAGCGGCAGAGCCATTGCCGGCGATTACCGTCTGACTATGAGGGCCAACACCTCGGAGGCTTCGGCAAATGCCACATTCAGGATCACCGTTCAGCGGTCGATTGCAAGCGGGACTCTCGGCATCCTTTTGATCATTCTGGTTATCGGTGGCATTTCATTTCTGTTCAGAAAATACGGAAGAAGATAATCGCCCGGAGATATGATCGAAATCAATAATCTGGTCAAGGATTACGGAGTTACGAGAGCCGTCGACCATCTGAACCTGACCATCGGGCAGGGAGAAATATTCGGCCTGCTTGGACCGAACGGAGCCGGGAAAACCACGATCATTCTGAGCCTGCTGGGCCTTTCCGAACCGACTTCGGGAACGGTTGAGGTAAATGGATGGAACGCTACATCCGAGCCGATAAAAGTCAAAAGGATCACCGGCTACCTGCCGGATCATGTCGGTTTCTCCGATAACAGTACGGGACTGCAAAGCCTGATATTCACGGCGATGCTGAACGGAATCCCGGAAGATCAGGCCGCCGAATCTGCCCGGGAGCTGCTGGAAGTTGTCGGACTGAAAGAGGCCGGGGAGCGGAAGACAAAAACTTATTCGAAGGGGATGATCCAGCGGCTGGGTCTGGCCGATGTTTTGATCAAGAAGCCGAAGATCATGGTGCTCGATGAGCCGACCATCGGGATCGATCCCAAAGGGATCAACGATTTTCTGGAACTGATCAGAACCCTGAGCAAGGAAAAGGGCATCACGGTGTTATTGAGTTCGCACCTCCTGTATCAGGTACAAAAAATCTGCGACCGGGTGGGAATCCTGGTTGGCGGACGATTACTGACACAAGGCGACGTTCATTCACTGGCAGATGAACTGTTTGGGACCCGGGTAACTTCCATACAGGTGGAAGCGGAGCCCATCAGCGACGAGCTTATCCAAATGCTGGCAAAAGAGCCGTGCATAAAAGAGGTGCATAGAGAAAACGGGAGTCTTCTTGTGAAAGGGACGAAAGAGGCGGCTCCCCTGATCTCACAAACACTTGTGAATAACGGAGCCAAACTGTACCGGCTCTCCAGCAAAGAATATGGACTGGACGACATCTATCAACACTATTTTGAAGGAGGTGACGAACATGTCTGATGCTCCCAAACCGTTCCGGGTGATGGTGCAAAAGGAAATTGCCGAGCATATGAAAAGCTGGAGATTAATTGTGCTCGTCGCCCTGATTCTGTTGACGACCTCGGGTTCTATCTATACCGTATTATCCCTCATCCGCGACAATCCCGCCGGGCTCAGTGCCGAAAACACGTTCCTGTATCTGACACTTTTCACCACATCGATCGATAATCTTCCGTCATTTATCACCCTGATCGGTTTTCTGGGGCCGCTGATAGGAATCGCTCTCGGGTTCGATGCCATAAGTTCGGAGCGGCATAAAGGCACCATAAGCCGGATTCTCTCTCAGCCTATTCCCAGGGATTATTTTATCAACAGCAAGTTTGCAGGAGCTGTGGTGGTGATTTTTGCGCTTATCTTTGCCCTGGGATTTCTTGTGATGGGTGTAGGGATTCTCTATATCGGACTGCTGCCGGCTATTGAAGAGGTGATGCGCATTCTCGTCTTTCTGTTATTTACCGGTATTTATATCGCGTTCTGGCTGAACCTCGGCATCACCTTTTCCATCTTGTTTCGCCAGGCATCCACCTCCGCACTATCCGTACTGGCTGTGTGGCTTTTCTTTACAGTGTTTTATACCCTGCTTGTCCGTTTCGGCGTCAATACTTTTTTCGCCAACGAGTTTACGGTACAGTCCCTGACCGTGATGTTGTCCAGGATCTCTCCGGAATATCTGTTTAACGAACTGGTGACTGTCCTGCTCACTCCCTCTATCCGGAGCCTGGGGGCATTGAGTTTCGAGCAGATTACCGGTGCTATTCCCTCTATGCTGCCGCTGGGACAAAGCATTTTGCTTGTGTGGCAGGATATCACCTATTTGATAGCCTCAACTTTGATCTGTTTTGGGATTTCCTATGTTTTCTTTATGAGACAGGAAATCCGGGCCTGATGCAGTTTGCGTATCGTGAAACACGATCGCGAAGCAGCAAATGAGTACGGTTAATCCACCGTATTGAAGTCTCGTCACGCCACTCATTCGCCAAACGGTTACACGGTGATCAACACCCCTTACAACCCGGTCAATGCCCGTTCTGCCTGGCGTTTCAGTTCTCCCGAGCCGTTTTCAGAACGGTTAAGTATTTCCAGGCCGTGTTCAAGTTGCGCTTTTGCCCCGGCACGATTTCCCAGAGCCACCAGGCTTATTCCAAGCTTGATGCGGGTATCCGCCGTGAATCAGGTATTGGGTTTGGCCAAAAGCATGGGTATTGAGGATGAGTTGCTTGCAACGTTTACGGAAGCGGTGCAATCGGTGCTTTCAACGCTGCTAATCTGACCGAAGTACAACTTTCAAAAGCGCATTATGTAATCGTCGCTTCCAATGTCAGAGGCAAAGGTATTATAAAAAAGAGGACGCCCTGGATTTAGTAGATTTAAGTTCCCTTAACTTATAACTAAATCCACAGGAGTCCTCTCATGAAAACTTATAAGAAAGTATACATAGCCATCGACCTACATCGCAAGTATTCAATGATCGGATACATGAACCAGCAAAGAGAGTATATGGCTGCCAGCAGGTAGAAACGACCGCCAGGAATTTTACCAGCTACGTCGTAAGCATTCCGGCCGAACGCAAGCATTCGCAGAAGCACTTGCCGAGATGATCTGCCCAATCCTTTTTACCTCTTCTGAATTTATTACATTTGACCTATCAAACTAATTTAAAACGGAACGGAATATGATGGATACCAGCGTTTACGAACGGATACC
>JBBDUH010000052.1:0-5230 GCA_040904005.1 Minisyncoccota bacterium | reverse complement strand
TATTTTTTTGCTTCCATCCACTTTGCTACAATGAAAACATGAACAATCTCTACCATTTTGTTCCGCAGAATATGCAAGGAACTGTTCTTTATCCTCTGAACGAGCTTAAAGATGTGTATCCAGATATATACGAAGAAGCCAAATCTAAATACAAAGGGAGAGAAGCAGTGATGCAGCAGCACATTCCTTTCTTAGATTGCCTCTGGAATGACGTGCTTCACCTCACCGCTGTGCATCCAAAAGATATTAAAGAAGCTTTAGGTGCAGAGAGGAAATTCAAAGCCTTTGTGATTAATCCCCACTCTCTTGCAGCAGAGAAGACGGTTGTATACCTCTATCAACATAAAGACAGAATGCTGAAGATGGATAAAGAGAATTTCTCTCAGTATGACCCGGATGATATAGGTCAGTATGCAGAGCTTCCCGAAGCCACCAAGGAGTACTATAGAGAAATGAGGGAAAAAGGAGAGCGCCCGCTACTGTTTGTGCGCGTACCGCATATTCTCTACAAGGGAAGTGTTGACACTAGTAATCTAGAAATAGTGGAGGTGTAAGCACTTCTGCTTGCGTTGTAAAACAAAAACCCGGCCGGAATGGTCGGGTTTTTTGGTGAGCGATTAGCAATTTAAGCAGTGAAGGCAACGATCAAGATAACGAAGACTAAAGCAAACCATAGTAAAGTCTTCTTAATTCGGCGCCTGTAGGTACGGTAAGGAGTCATGGTGGGCACCTGCATTGGTTTATGAAAGGTAAGGTTCTGTTCTTATTATACCGCTTATTTTGCTACAATAGACACATGGAAAAGTTGCAAGCAGAGGAACGAATCGAGAAACTAAGAAAGCTCATAGAGGAGCACCGCTTTAAGTATCACGTAAAGGATGAGCCCAGTATCGCAGATGAGGCCTACGACTCACTGAAGGAGGAGCTAGCGGCCCTAGAAGCGGAGTATCCGGAGCTTGATAGCCCGACCAGCCCGACGCATCGGGTCGGTGGTGAGCCGCTGGAGGGTTTTCGGCAGATTGAGCATACTATCCGACAGTACTCCTTTGATAATATTTTTTCTGCGGGTGATCTGGCAGATTGGCAGGAGAAGCTCACGCGTTTTGTGGCGAAAGCCGGCGGTAGCGAGGAAGACATCTCCTACCTAGCAGAGCTGAAGATTGATGGCCTGAAGGTCATCCTGACGTATGAGGCTGGTCAGCTGGTGCAGGCTGCCACTCGTGGCGATGGGCGCGTCGGCGAGGATGTGACCGCAAACATCAAGACAATCTCGGCGATCCCGCTTGATCTCTTCTTTGATATTGATGTGGTTATTGCTGGTGAGGTCTGGCTTTCCCAGACAGAGTTCTCTCGTATTAACAGGGAGCGCGAGGAGAGTGCAGAGGCCCAGTTTGCCAATCCTAGAAATGCCGCTGCTGGCTCCATCCGCCAGCTCGATCCGGCCGTTGCGGCCGCACGCCGGCTCGACTTCTTTGCTTATGATATTGAGGAGATAACTACTCGTGATGCTGGTATAGAGGTTCCTGACTCTCAGCTGGCGGAGTTGGAGCTTCTGAGTGCACTGCATTTTCGCGTTAATCCTGATTATGTTCACGCCGAGAATGTTGCGGTGGTGCAGGATTTCTACAATGAGTGGACAGAGAAAAGATCCGCAGTTGATTACGGTGTCGATGGGGTGGTGATCAAGCTCAACAGTAAGGAGCTCCAGGATGAGCTGGGTTACACTGCGAGTGCTCCCCGCTGGGCCATTGCTTACAAGTTTCCGGCTGAGACAACCACGACCACAGTCGAGGATATTCAGCTTCAGGTAGGGCGGACGGGCGCCATCACGCCGGTAGCGCATCTCGAACCAACGCTTCTGGATGGCTCTACTGTGACGCGAGCCACACTCCATAATGAAGACGAGATCAGGCGTCTGGATGTGCGGGTTGGCGACACCGTGATTATCAAAAAGGCCGGCGACATCATCCCACAGGTGGTGGAGGTGCTGACGGATCTAAGGGGTGGCAAGGAAAAGCCGTACAAGTTTCCCCAGAAGCTCTCGGCGTGTGGCGGTGACGGCACGATAATCCGCCCCGAAGGTGAGGCCAAGCATCGTTGTAAGTTTATGGGCGATTCTCAGCGCAGAGAGGAGTTCTACCACTTCGTTTCCAAAGGGTGCTTTGATATTGATGGGTTGGGGCCAAAGCTGATTGATCAGCTCCTGGAGCATGAGCTAATCACTGATTTTAGTGATATCTTCACGCTGAAAAAAGCGGATCTAGTGGAGCTTCCACGTATGGCCGACAAGTCGGTTGATAATCTTCTTAAGGCTATCAAAGAAGCACGCGAGGTCAGCCTCGATCGTTTCCTGTCTAGTTTATCGATCAGCTACGTTGGGGCCGAGACCTCTCGGCTGATTGCACAGCACCTCCAGACCATTGCAGCAGTACGGGCTGCTGGCCGGCATGAGCTTAGAGAGATTGATGGCGTCGGTGAAAAGGTGGCAGAGGCCGTGGAGAGCTTCTTTGCTGCCGATGACAATCAAGAGCTCGTCGACCGTCTGCTGAGGGAGGTGGAAATCATGGAGATGGAGAGATCCAATGTCTCCAACAAGCTTGCAGGCAAAATATTTGTGTTCACAGGATCTTTAGATAACCTCACACGAACTGAAGCGGCAGAGGCTGTGCGAGCCCGCGGTGGCAAGGTTGCCAGCTCCGTCTCATCTAACACCGACTACGTTGTGGCTGGTGATAATCCGGGCTCAAAGCGGGCTGAAGCCGAGAATCTCGGCGTGGATATTCTTACGGAGACAGACTTCAAAAAATTGCTTGCGTAAGTTTTTATATAATAAATTATATAACTTTTAAACTAAATTTTATATATAAGTTTGTATGATAATGCTCATACTTCGTCCAGGAGTTTTGTCATATCAATGACAAAACTCGGACATAAGTTCGTGTGATGGTACTTTTAAGCACTCTGTGCTTAAAAGTTATCCAACACTCACTTAAAAAAAGCCCGCACAAAATAATTATTGTGCGGGCTATAGATGGCAGCCAACAAGGAGGTGCGCTAGGGTGGAATGCGGTAGCGGTACCGGTACCAAAAATAAGCAAAAATCGTCGTAATGATCATGAAGCCTCCGGTAGTTTGAGGGTTGGGGTTTCAGTGGCTGGTCATTGCCTACTCAAAGATATCGTTGGCAATGATATCGTTGCGGATGATGTCATCATGAATGACATCAAAAGGTGGTTTTTTCTGTCTAAGCATCATAATGCCTCCAGTTTAGTTTCGATTAGAACTTTATCGTGGCGCAAGGCGACACAAAGTACAGCAGATTTAGATCACCTCCTTGAATTAATTTTAGGTTTTAATGAACAACTTCTTTTTTACTATAACACAAGTTTTCGGACAAGTATTACCGGCTATCAGTCAGGAGCTCGATCATGCTACAATGAGCGCAAATGACCGCTGATATAGACATCAAAAAGCTTTCCCAGCTGGCTCGGATTGATCTGGATGAAACCACCGCCGCTGAGCTAAAAGGTAGCATCGCCGAGATTCTTTCTTATGTTGCCTCCGTGCAGGAGGTGGCCGGTGAAGCAGGCGCGCCACAGGCCGGCCGGCTGCGTAATGTTATGCGTGAGGATACTGATCCGCATGCACCCGAGGCATACCGAGAAGCACTACTGCGCGAAGCCCCGGCCGTGGACGAGGATGGCTTCATTGTTGTACCACCAATTCTCTAACGAGTTGAAACCCATGAACATAAAGACAGCGACAATCAAGGATCTGCAGACGGCGCTAGAAAGCGGAGCGGAGACAGCCGTTTCACTGGCCGAGAAGTATCTGGCCGCCATAGAGGCTGATACTACCGATAGTTTTCTCGGTGTTTACGATGATGTGCTCCAGCAGGCTAAGGCCGCCGATGCCCGCCGAGAGAAAGGGGAGTCGGGCCCACTTTTAGGAATTCCTTTAGCAGTCAAGGACAACATGCTTATCACGGGCAAGCCCGTCAGTGCTGGCTCAAAAATTCTGGAAGACTACAAGGCTCCGTACACCGCTACGGCACTAAAAAAACTCCAGGAGTCGGGCGTAGTCTTCCTGGGCCGGACAAACATGGATGAGTTCGCCATGGGATCCTCCACCGAGCACTCTGCTTATCAAGTTACCAAGAACCCACACGATGAGGCGCGCGTTCCGGGTGGATCAAGCGGCGGCTCAGCCGCAGCTGTGGCGGCCGGATTGGTACCGGCTGCGCTCGGAAGTGATACTGGCGGCTCAGTGCGTCAGCCGGCCAGCTTCTGTGGAGTGGTCGGCTTTAAGCCTACTTATGGCGCCGTCTCGCGCTACGGCCTGATTGCGATGGGTTCCTCTCTCGATCAGATTGGGCCACTGACCCGTTCCGTCGCTGATGCTGAACTACTTTTCTCCGCAACTCGTGGTCAGGATCCGCTCGATAGCACCACCTACGGCTCAGACACATACTCAGAACCAACCGCCGCGCCAAAGAAGATCGGCGTACCGCGGGCGTTTATCGATGCTGATGGTGTTGACCCAGTAGTGAAGGAGAACTTTGCCATAGCTCTCACGAAGCTCGAGAGGGCCGGCTACGAGCTTGTTGATGTCCAGATTGATATTCTCTCGGAGGCACTGGCGATGTACTACATTATTATGCCGGCCGAGGTCTCCTCTAATTTAGCTCGTTATGATGGCGTAACTTATGGCCTGCGGACGGATGATACCGATCTATTTACTCAGTATGTACACACTCGCCGCGACGGCTTCGGCCCAGAGGTAAAGCGGCGTCTGCTGCTGGGGACATACGTACTCTCGACTGGTTACTACGATGCCTACTACCGTACAGCCGTCAGGGCTCGTCGCGTGCTCGAGGCGGCCTTCACCAAGGTTTTCTCAACAGTCGACGCGATTGCCACACCGACCACGCCGGCACCAGCCTTCAAGATTGGTGAGAAATCCGCTGACCCGTTGGAGATGTACATTCAGGACATCTTCACTGTCGGAGCGAATATTGGCGGTATCCCGGCCATCTCGATTCCGTCCGGGACTACAGAGGTTGAAGGCAAGGAGCTGCCACTCGGCCTGCAGCTGATGGCTGATAAAAATCACGAGTCTATCCTCTTTACCATCGGCAAGGGCTTTGAGAACGAATGTTTGTAGTAGAATATAATTGAACCTTATCAAGCTAATAAGTTCATCACGTTTGACGTGACTTATAACCTAGCAA
>JBBDUH010000051.1:0-5238 GCA_040904005.1 Minisyncoccota bacterium | reverse complement strand
TTAGTTAGAACATCTTTCATTTCGTACATTCGTCTTATTTTGTTGTTAAGGAACAGTGGTTCGCGAATCCCTCGGCGAATACAAGCATTATTCTAGCACACATCTCGGCGAACAATGCAAATACTGTGGATAAAGGGTGCTCGCCTTATACCTTTTATGCCTTGGTATAAGAGGACCAACGACGTTTACCATGCTTTTCGAGCTCCCCTGTCTTTACGAGTGCTTTGAGGTCGCGCTGGATGGTCTTGGTACTGTAGCCGTTGATGATTTCGGTCACGTCGCCGACGGTGATCTCCTCGTGTTGGTTGAAAAGAGCAAGAATCTTCTGGCGGCGCTTGTCCTTGGCCGATAACTTGCCGTTACTAGGCTTATCTGGGCGATTTGTGCTCGTAGCTCTGCCCGCTCCAGACCTACTAAATGAAGACGAGCTAAGGGTAGGTGTATTACGCCCTTCACCACTCGACAACGCATCTCGTGAATCGGCAAAGTAGTCGCTATTTATGAATGGGCCCGGAAAGGCGCCAAGCTCGTCAATCTCCCCGAGAAAGCCCTGTATTTCCTCACAAAAAACGCTAAAATTCATGCTGGAAATAAGGCTGCCATCCTTGGCCACGGCCAGCTGACGCTGAAGCTGGCTAAGGAGAGCCGGTAGGCCGGTGTCTGCTTCCTTGAGGGCGGTTCCTTCGGTTAGGGTGTGAGCGCTACTGAGGAGATTCAGAGCCTGGTCGCGTAGTTGGCGACGGAGTGGTTCATCAGCCGGGAATGGACGGGTCAGTGCATAGAGAGCGCCGGCTAGGCGCTGGGTCTTCTGAGAGATGTAGGCAATACGTGAGGAGTTGTCGTTTTGCTTTTGGGCCTTGTTTAAGCCTCTGTTTGCGCTGTTGTCGTTTGAATTTCGCATGTATTGAAATCGTAAATGTCTTATAGGACACAACCTGTCTTTTCTAATGTCTTTTATTATATAACAGACATGTCTAAAAGTAAAGAAGGACATCCAAAGCGACATACAAAAAGACTCCTTGCAACTGGTCTATATTAGGGGAAGAATATGCTACTATAGTCTGCGTAGTTAACCTATATGTTCCTGTAGAATCCATGGCAAAAAGCAAAAAGAAAAAAGAAAGGAAAAATGAGGTAAAGGGATTCTTCTCTAGCCGCTCAGACGCAGTTCAGTCTGCTATTGGTGGGGTACTGATAGCGGCAGTAACCGGCTTTCTCATCCTTGGTGCCTTTGGTGCCGCTGGCGTTGTTGGTATTACCCTTCATGGCTGGCTAACGACCATCTTTGGCGCTAGTGGTTACTGGATCTTCATTATTGGTCTTGGCCTGATCGCCTACGGCCTTCTACGGCGCAGTGTGAGCCTGCCGGCCATTACCTGGATTCATGGCCTGGCTGCGAGCGTGCTCTTTATAACGATTCTCGCCCTGATCAGCATTGCTACTGGTGGTGGTGGTCTGATTGGCCAGACAGTGGCAGCTGGAGCAGTTGCGGCCTTCTCTGTTTATGCTGGTGTAATTGTGTTGGAGGTAATCGCGGTGGTGAGCTTGTTGGTGATTATCGATGAGTATGTAGACCTGACGCAGCCGATCACTTTGCCGGGGATGTCCTTTATGGAGAGTGGTCGAGATGACGCTGAAAACGTCACCGTACGGCGCGGCAGTGTGGAGGAACAAAGTGAGCAGGATGAGGCAAGAGAGAGCAAGGAGAAAGCAGAGGATAAAGAGACTAGACCATCTTCTTCCGGGGATGATCAGACAGACAAAAGAAAGGACCTGAAGGTTGATGCCTATAAAAAGAGCCGCAACCCGCTCGGAGAGATGTCTACCACCATTACCGGCGACTACACCCCTCCTCCGGTCTCTCTCTTATCGCGTGATGTTGGTGAGCCGGAGGTTGGTGATGTGAAGGCACAGGCAAACCTGATTAAGCGTACGCTGGAGAACTTCAATATTAATGTCGAGATGGATGAGGTCTCGATTGGCCCGACCGTAACGCGCTACGCGCTGAAGCCGGCTGAGGGTGTACGACTAAATAAGATTACTAATCTGCAGAACAACCTCGAGCTGGCGCTGGCTGCTCACCCGGTGCGAATTGAGGCGCCGATCCCGGGTAAATCGCTCGTCGGTATTGAGGTACCAAACACCTCCAAGACAACCGTGGGCTTGGCTGGACTTCTGGGCGGAAAGAGGTTCCAGGATGACCCCGCTCCCCTACTGATGGCACTCGGGCAGGGTATCTCAGGCAACTCCTTCTTTGCTGATCTAAACAAAATGCCACACCTCCTGATTGGTGGTGCGACTGGGTCCGGAAAGTCAGTTACTATCCATGCTCTGATGAACTCGCTCATCTTCCGCAACGGACCACGCGCTTTGAAGCTGATCATGGTGGACCCGAAGCGAGTGGAGCTGACGCTTTATAACGGTATCCCTCACCTGCTGACGCCGGTTATCACCTCGGCCAAGAAGGCAATCCTCGCGCTGAAGTGGGCGGCTAAGGAGATGGATCGTCGCTACGACATTCTGGAGGAGAACGGAGCGCGCGACATTAAGTCTTACCACGAGACTGTTCTGCCGAAGCTCGAGAAGAAAAACAAAGACAACGAGCCGAACCCGGACCCGATGCCGTACATTGTGATCGTGATTGATGAGATGGCCGACCTGATGAGCGCTTACCCAAAGGAGCTGGAGGCGGTTGTCGTCCGGATTGCGCAGATGTCGCGGGCGGTGGGAATTCACCTGATTCTCTCCACACAGCGGCCGGATGTGAGTATAATCACGGGAATCATTAAGGCTAATATTCCGGCTCGAATTGCGCTCCAGGTGTCATCACAGATTGATAGCCGCACCATTCTTGATGCCAAGGGAGCCGAGAGTCTCCTTGGTGCTGGAGATATGCTGTATCAGTCGGGAGATATGTCGAAGCCGGTGCGAATTCAGTCGGCCTTTATCTCCGAAAATGAGGTAAAGAAGGTGGTTAAGTTTTTGAAGGACCAGTTTGCTGACCAGCTTCAGGATACTGTTAATCTTTCCAAGGATAATGACGAGGAGGGCGGTGGTAGCAAAACCATCTTTGATATCGCTCAGGAGGCCGAGGATGAGGATGATCTCGACGATAAGTATGATGAGGCGTTGCAGACAGTGGTGCGGGCTGGGAAGGCCTCAACCTCCTACCTGCAGCGCAAGTTGCGGATTGGTTACAGCCGGGCCGCGCGGATTATGGATGAGCTGGAGGAGAACGGCGTGATCTCGGAGAAGGATGGCACCAATGCGCGCAATGTTCTTATTAGCAAGGAGATGCTGGAGAGTGCGACTGGTAGTATGGATAATGATTATTATGATGACCCCGAAGCAGACTCTGACGAATCTGACAACGGGGCAGGCGAGGATGAGGAGGGCGATGAGTACGAGGACTCTACAGCAGACAGCGCTGGCGCTGAATACGAGAATAAAGATTCCTCTGACAACAGCTACTTCCCTAGCGGCAAAGCGGGCAGGAAAGGTGAGGAGATTGATGACAAGTACTTTGATGCGTTAGAGGAGGACCCCGATACCACGTAACCCTTACGGGCTCCGGCTACGGGGCAGGCGAGTAGAAAGTCTAAAGTTCACCCGAGTTAAACAAAATCGTAGATAATTTTTGCTTTGCAAAAATGCGCGCGGGTAAAAAGTCGTATTTAACCGAGGAAAAAGTAATGAAGCTACGAACCATCCTACAAATCGCCGTCGGGCTGCTGATTTTTATTCTGATTGCTGGCTACAGCATCTATCAGGCGCGTGACTTCTGGGCTGGGCCGACCCTAGCCATCAGCACTCCGGCCGATGGCGTGCAAACCACCCACCCACTCATCCACATCAGCGGCGCAGCAGAACGAATTTCTTTTCTGTCGCTAAACGGGCGCCAGATTTACACCGATCCCAACGGAAGGTTCTCTGAGGCTTTGCTGCTAACTCCGGGTTATAATATAATTACACTAGCAGCCGATGATTCCTTCGGACGTCACACCGAGAAGCACCTGCGAGTTGTGCTGAACGCTACCTCCTCCCTATTATTCTCTTCATATAAAATCAACAATGGCCAAGAAGAAAGACGAACCACAAAAGAGGACCAAGAAACAGAAGAATGAGGACGTTGAGAAAACTATCAAGAAGTTAAAGAGCCGTTTTGGTGACGGTGCGATTATGCGCCTGGGTGAACAGGCTGATAAAGATATTGAGGTGATCCCGACCGGATCCATGGGGCTTGACCAGGCGCTGGGCGTGGGAGGAATTCCGCGGGGCCGGGTGATAGAAATCTTTGGCCCGGAAAGCTCGGGCAAGACAACTCTTGCACTGCACATCATTGCTGAGGCCCAGAAGAATGAAGGTCTTGCCGCCTTTGTGGATGCTGAGCACGCTCTTGACCCTGAGTACGCCCGTAATCTTGGCGTACAGACAGATGAACTGCTGATTAGCCAACCAAACACGGGTGAGGAAGCGCTGGAAATTACTGAAAGCTTGGTGCGTAGTGGCGACATTGACGTCGTTGTTATTGACTCTGTCGCTGCTCTGACGCCAAAGGAAGAAATTGAAGGTGACATGGGTAAGAAGCATATTGGTCACCAGGCACGACTGATGAGCCAGGCAATGCGCAAGCTCACGGCTGGTGTATCTAAGAGTAAGACAACAGTGATCTTCATTAACCAGATTAGGATGAAGATTGGCGTGATGTTTGGCAACCCAGAGACAACACCCGGCGGTCGAGCGCTGAAGTTCTACTGTTCGGTGCGGCTGGATATTCGTCGCCGCGCGCGAATTAAGAAGGATGAGGAGGAGGTCGGTTCACGAACAAAGGTGAAGGTGGTGAAGAACAAGGTCGCCTCCCCTTTCCGTAGCACTGAGTTTGACATTATGTACGGTGAGGGAATCTCGCAGGAAGGTGAGATTATTGCCCTCGGTGAGAAGTACGGCCTGATTGAAAAATCTGGTGCCTGGTACTCGCTAAATAAAGACGTCGCGCTAGATGACGCTGGCGAAACAATCGGACAGGGTTACGACTCTGTGCGCGACTGGCTGAAGGAGAATCGAAAGGAGATGGCGTACTTAAAGAAGGAGATTCAGCGCCTGATGAAGGAGGAGTATGAGGGAAAGAAGCAGGATAAAAGAGATTCCTCCTCTGCTATAGCTACGGCGGACAAAGAAGAAAAGAACCGAGAGGAAGGCAAGGATAAAAAAGAAGACCCTAAATCATCTTCTAAAGAA
>JBBDUH010000050.1:7386-30537 GCA_040904005.1 Minisyncoccota bacterium | reverse complement strand
AGGTTATCTTTTTCTATCTTTATAGTAGTATATTTAAATAAACATGTCAACAGTTTATAAAAAGGCTACCTGTCGAGTAAATGACAGATAGCCTAATAATACTTACCTTGGCTCTGGAATGAGCTTATCATGATGCTGCTTGACCTGACTGAGTATCCCAGGAGTCAACCGCGGTAAATCATTGTCCGTTCCGGTTGCGACAACGGAGTTGGGCTCCTTCCCTTTCACATTGACATTATAAGACCACCAGCAGAAGGTAGCTACCCGACCGAAGGCCTCTTCATAGGAATTAAAGAAGCAGTATGAGCAGCCCTTCTCCTCCAGGTCCTTCTGCAGCACAAAGGACAGCGGCGAGTTCGAGGCAGTGTGAAAAATATTAGGCCCTGAGCGACGAACAGCATACTCATCTTCAGTCTGTACAGAAACGCAAATGGCTGCTGTTTCTGAATCAGTAAAAAGATAGACCGCTCCTTTGTACATTGCTTTGTTCGTCGGGCGGAAGAGATAAATGGCCGCCACATCATGCTTCGGCTTTTCTTCCCCGAGTAGATCGACATAATCATGCCACTCGTCAAACGGACAGGGTCTGAGAATCTGAAGCCTGCTAAACTCAGCCTCATACTTCTCTAGCTTGACTAGCAAATTCTGCGCTTTGGGATTTAGAGATTGTGGTTGTTTGTTCTGAGCAACAGATGTACCCATTGGTACCTCCTTTTTAGATTTAAGATTACAGTTATCTACTTGCAATATTAGAGTATTTAAAGGTTTTCGTCAACTCAAATTCTCGCCTTATTTGCACTACTACTCCTTTTTATCACGTTTTGGCGTCACACCATGAGCACGTAGAATCGTCTCGAAGTCGTCGCGCTCGATGGTTTCTTTTTCAATCAGCTCAGCGGCAATTCTGTCGAGCAGTTCGCGGTGCTCGGTTACCACCTCCTGGGCACGCCCCTTAGCCTCAGAGATTAAGCGCGAGACCTCGGCATCAATCTTGGCCGCAACCTCCTGGGAGTAGCCGTGATCCTCAGCTGATATCCGACCATAAAGAGGGTTGCCGTCATCATCCTCAAAGGCGATCGGACCAAGCGAGCTCATGCCATACTTGGTCACCATGTCGCGCGCGCGCTTGGTGATACGCTTGATGTCATTTGATGGTCCGGTCGTGATGTCACCAAAGACCATCTGCTCAGTAACGTAGCCACCGAGCGCGTAAGCGAGCTCATCGATAAACTCTTTTTTGGATGTTAGATAAGTCTCTTCGTCGGGCAGATTCATGGTGTAGCCGGCCGCCTTGCCGCGAGAAATAATCGTCACTTTATGTACTGGGTCGGCATGCTCAAGCACCGAAGATACCACGGCGTGGCCGGCTTCGTGGTAAGCCACGATATTTTTTTCGTGTTTATTTAAAAGATGGCTAGAGCGAGCCGGACCAATTAACACCTTCTCGATTGACTCGACAATATCGAATTGTGAAACCTCTTTACGATCATCACGGGCTGCAGCAATGGCGGCCTCATTCAGAAGCGCCTCCAGGTCAGCACCGGTAAAGCCGGGAGTGCGCTCGGCAATCACCCGCAGCTTCACGTCGTCAGCCAGCGGCTTTTCTTTAGCATGGATCTTGAGAATCTCCTCGCGGTCATTGATATCTGGTGAATCAACGCGCACCCGACGATCAAAACGGCCCGGGCGCAGAAGAGCTGGATCAAGAACATCCGGGCGGTTGGTAGCAGCCATCACGATCACCTTCTCATTGGGCTCAAAACCATCCATCTCGGTGAGAATCTGATTCAGCGTCTGCTCGCGCTCGTCATTACCACCACCAACACCGGTACCACGTGTGCGACCGACTGCATCGATCTCATCGACAAAGATAATCGCCGGAGATGCCGCCTTGGCCTGCTCGAACATATCACGCACGCGGCTGGCGCCAACACCAACAAACATCTCCACAAACTCACTTCCTGAGATTGAGAAGAACGGCACCCCAGCCTCGCCGGCCACAGCTCGTGCTAGCAGAGTTTTGCCGGTGCCTGGTGCACCCATCAGGATCACACCCTTAGGAATCTTGGCCCCAATATCTAAAAACTTCTTTGGACTGGAGAGGAACTCCACCACCTCTAAGAGCTCCTGCTTGGCCTCCTTGACCCCGGCCACATCAGCAAAGGTTACCTTCGTACTCGATTCTGGATCGGTAAGCTTGGCCCGACTTTTGCCGAAGGTGAAGGGCTGCATGCCACCGCCACCGCCCCCACCTCCCATCTGGCGGGAAAGAAACCAGATGAAACCAATGATAAATATAAGTGGTAGCAGGAATGGTGCCAGTGCCCCGATCCAGTAGCCAAAACCGGACGGGCCCTCAATCTTGATGTCTAGTGCCCCCAGCTCCTCGGCCGTAACACCGTAGTTAGTAAGTGTCTCGGTTAGTGCCGTACCGGCCTCCTTCTGGGTAACACGCTTCAGCTCCTCACCCTCAATGGTGGCAGTAATGTCCTCACCTTCGACAATCACCTCGGTGACATTCCCTGCTTTAATTTCAGTGGTTAACTGGCCCAAGGTTATCTCCTCGGTCTCTACAGTGAACTCCTCGAAACCAGCGTAAACAGCGCCAATCAGAAGAAGGACCAGGACAGCGGTGATGATATTAGACAAGAAAGACGGTCCAGTACCGCCGCCCTTTTTTGGAGTTGATGATTTTTTTCTTGGCTGCATAGGTTTACTCATGTTCGCCATTATACGGAAAAGATGCGCTAACACCAAGGTTTTAATGCATTATCTTAAATACCAGCACAAAAAAGCTTTGGGATTGGTATAATCCGAGGGTGACTTACTTAGTAAACAAAACGGCCGGCCGCGACGTGGCCATTAAGGACACCTACGAAGCTGGCATTGAGCTAGCCGGCTTTGAGGTGAAATCAATCCGCCAGAGAAACGGCTCCCTGAAGGGTGCGCACGTGGTGGTCCGCGGCGGCGAGGCCTGGCTTGTCGGCGCGCACATCCCGCCCTTCCAGCCCGCCAACGCTCCGGAGGAATTCGATACCTACCGCACCCGTAAGCTCCTACTGCATAAGCGTGAGATTGCTGAGCTCGCCGCCGCCGAGAACCAGAGCGGGGTTGCGGTAATTCCAACAAAGTTGTATAATACTAATGGACGCATCAAGCTTGAGATCGGCGTTGGGCCGGGTAAAAAGGCCTATGATAAACGCGAAGATATCAAGCGCCGCGACACCAAGCGTGATGTTGATCGCACCTTGAAAAAACAACCCCGTTAGAGAAAAAAGAGGCAACCTCTCTACTTATTATTACTGCAAAGCATTCTCTAACGGGGTAAATATTAGTCCGGCCATTCGCCTTGAGCGCTATACGTTACAAGTTACACGTTTTGCGTTCTAGGGGGATGACCGGCTTCGACACGCACTACGGATGTTGAGTGCATGCTCGTGGTCCCGAACCACGTAAATCCTCGGGAACCTTTACGTGTAGCTTCCAACGAAACTACCGGTGTAGAGTCACGCTACTTTAGCGCAAACGACTTTGCATTTGCTTACGCGTCTTAACCCGTAAGCCACTATGTGCCAGACACCTGATAAGGCACCGCTAGTGACAAATCATCAGGCGTAGAAGCTGGCTGTGTCTCCAGACCAGCTTCGAACTCAAAGAGGCTCGAGTCGCGTTGGTTTTGTTTAGTTTCAGACAACGCAACTTTAAACCCCAAAAGCTAAACTACAGCATGTAGAGTCTCCTCATCCTCGTGCGCGGACTCGGGTTCGACTCCCGACATCTCCACATTTCAACAAGACCACCCTTAAGGGTGGTCTTGTTATTTAGAAATATGGAGATGTAGAAAGCCAATTTCTTGGCTTTCGTCGGGATGTTGAAAGACGGAGCATTGTCGGAGTTTGTCAGCTTTGCTGACAAGGCGATGACCGCGAGATTTTTGTATCAGTAAAAATACTTGTGACCGATTCCCGACATCTATATTTTGCTTGCACCGCGATGATTCAGCGAAGTTGTGCGATGACTTGTAGGCAATTTCCACTCCTCCCCACGTGTTCTCTAGCTCCTAACCCACTTTCCTTTTTGTATCACTCGCGTTATCCTGATGTCAGACACAAATTTTCTTTTAAACTAAATACGGAGAACTTATGAATCTAAATTTGATTCAATCAACTCCTCTAGAGCTAATTACTGCATCCTTTCCAGAAATAGTTCTTGCTGTAGTAACCCAGACCGTTACCTACGCTGAATTAGAAGCTTTTGAGAAAGAGCTTAAAGAGAAGCAGGAAAAAAGGCTAGAAAAATGCAAGTATATAGATGGAAGTTATCGATGCAGAAAATGTGGCAGCAGTATAAATGAAAACGGCGAAACGTGCTTGCTTCTGGTTGATAAAAAGACCAGAGAACTAACAGGCACCAGCTGCTCAATAACAAACATCCTGTACTGTGAAGGATGTGAAAAAGCACCGCCTATGTACAGCTCCGTGGGGGTACTTAGAGATAAAAAAAGAATGCCAGCAAGAAAACTAGAAATAATTGCTGGCCGCATTCAGAAACTGGGATAGGCAACACGCCTGCCCAGTTTTCTTTTTGTTATATAACAACCTTTAATTCGTTATATAAAAAATTTTCTGAAATGTTTATATTGTTAGTGATAGCCAGCTGAAGCTCCAGATTAGTTGACAAGTATATTTCTGAACATTACCATTCAGCCTAGACAACTAGAATCCTAACTAAAACGGAGGTAAGGATGCGCACCTTAGTATCAACAAAACGAAAGCACGGTCTGCGCGAGTACGCAGCAGTCAGCACCCGCGGTGAAATAGAGGCCGGAATAGTATTCCACGTCAATGGTAAGAAAAGTGTCTCTGTCGAGAGTCTGAAAAAGGCTTTAGAGACTGTGCCGCGAAACGGTATCGCCTGGGATGAGCCACAAACACTACCGGAAAGAGCGATTGAAAAGACGGCCAAGGTTATCTACTTCCCTGTTCAGCTCTCGAGTGAAGAGAGCGAGACGGCTGGCAACGAGTCTGTTCGCGAACATATAAGTAAAGTAGAGCGAGCTGGAGAGGGGCTGAAGCTGCTTGAGAAACAGCTGGAAACAATCCCAAATGATCTGTGGAAGATGCGGCTGGAAGGAGTCAGCGCAATAGCTTATGTTTGCGATATCCGCAGCACCTTAACTTAAAAAACAATAAGCCACCGAAGCCAGCACAAAAATTGTGCTGGCTTCATTATTTAGGGGCCTGACCCGTTAGAGAACCCCGCTCTACTTGTGCCACTAGCCCGTTGATGTAGATGCTGCGACTGATATTTTTACCCGCCTACTTGGCTCCGAGTAGGCGGGTTTTTATCTCAACATGCTACAATCGCACTAGAAATACTATGAAAAAAGCATCCCGAGAAAAGCTTGTGAGAGCTGGCAAAGTTTTCCTTGAACTCATTGTTATCGTCATTGTTGCCAGTGTAGCTGCTAACTTTGCTACTCAGGCCGCCTTTCCGCGTCTTGCCACTGTAGAACTAACCAAGCAAAATTACTGGCAGAATCAGGAAGATTCCGGAAAAGTAGCGGCCAGTCCACACAATGCTCAATCAGAGACGGTGTGGGAAACAACTGCAACAAGTACGGAAGTCGAGGAAGATCCATCGCCGACATTCCCACCACCACTGGTTGATGCAAAGAGTTACATTGTCGCTGATGTAGCCACCGGAGAAATATTTGCCCAGAAGAACCCCACTGACGTCTTTCCAATCGCCTCCATCACCAAGCTAATGACGGCTGTGGTTGCCAGCGAAACAATGGACACTGCCAGCCAGATAACCGTTAGCACGGAGGCGGAAGCAACGTACGGTGCGGCTGGCGGATTACGAGCTGGTGATGTACTGACGCTAGAATCCCTCTACTACCCACTACTGCTTGAGTCCTCAAACGATGCCGCTGTGGCTGTAGCCGAACATACCGACCTCCCGCGCTTTTTAAGTCTTATGAATCGCAAGGCTCTTGTTCTGGATATGGGTTCCACTCGGTTTCGTGACCCAAACGGACTGGCTGAAGAGAACACCTCCTCAGCCCGAGATCTGCTGCAGCTAGCGCGTTACATTTATGCAAAAAAGCCGTTTATCCTTGACCTCACTACCCAGCGGCTGGGCCTTGCTCCGCGCGCTGACTCAGACGCACTTCACAACTTTACTAACAACAACCCGATGGTAGGGCGGGCTGACTTTATCGGTGGCAAGAACGGCTACACCGACGAAGCCCGACGCACCTTACTGTCTGTGTTTGCTACTGAGGTAGCCGGAGACGAGCGCGATGTGGTTATTATTGTTCTTGGCTCCGAAACACACACTGCTGACACTCTAGCGTTGCTTTTGTGGCTGAAACGAGCCTTTTGATTAAATACCACCAAACCAATTGCGAACAGGCCTGCATTATGGTATAAAAGACACCGCAGTCGGGGCATAAACCCTCGACAGAAAGCGCGCTTCCGCGCATTTCTCTGCAACAACGTCGCAGAAACTGGTGTCTTTTGTTGTCGTCGCTCGCTCGGAAAAGAAAGTCAGCTTTCTTTTCTCTCGCTCCGCTAGACAATAAAGACATTGCTTTAATTTAAACAACCTTACTTAGTGGGATACGACAAAACACGAACAAACGAAAGCATTCGAGCCAAGGAGCTCCGCGTCATCGACCAAGATGGCGAAAACATCGGCGTAAAGTCGACAGAGGAGGCCTTGGAGTTGGCACGCGAGCATGGTCTTGATCTCGTCGAGATCGCTCCGCAGTCAAACCCACCAGTTGCTCGCGTAATGGACTACGGTAAGTACAAGTACGAACAGCAGAAGAAGAAGGATAGCTCTAAGTCTAAGCAGGTCGAGACAAAAACTGTGCAGGTAAAGATTGGCACAAGTGAGAACGACCTGGAGATGAAGGCTAAGCGAGCCTCGAAGTGGCTTGCTGATGGTGACCGCGTAAAGCTTGAGCTCTATCTGCGTGGGCGGGCAAAGGGTCTCGGACGAGACTTTCACCGCGAACGCCTTGATCGCTTTCTGAAGTTCATTAGCGTAGAATACAAAGTAACGCAGGAGCCAAGGAGCGGGCCAAAAGGACTCAACATGATGCTCGAACCACAATAACGTTCGCACCCTGCTTTTGTGAAGGCACGGATAAAGCCACGAAGGGTGCACAGTGAAAAAACAAACTATTATGTCGAAGAAAACCAACAAATCATTTACTAAGCGGCTCAAGGTGACTAAGAATGGTAAAATAAAGTCACGACGAGCTGGTGGTAACCACTTCAACGCCAAGGAAAGTGGTGAAAAGAAGCATAAGCGTGGGCGTACTCAGGACTTTGTTTTAAAGCCAAAGGACAGGTCTCGCCATATGCCTCACCGTGGATAGTTTTTAAATATTTATCGCGTTCGACGCGACTTATAACCTAATAAGCTAAACAACATGGCTAGAGTAAAACGAGGCCCCGAAGGAGAGCAAAGCACCCTACGGGGTAAAAAGAAACAACGTTAACATATTTTAAGTATTTCGAGAATAAGTAACTAATCTATTATGTCACGAGTAAAGAGAGGAAAAATTAAAACCCAGAAGAGAAAAGCACTCTTGAAGAAGACCAAGGGTTATCGTGGTAAGCAGAAGTCGCACAAGCGTGCTGCTAAAGAGGCCATCACACACGCGGGTCGGAACGCCTACCGCGACCGTAAGCGTAAGAAGCGTGAGACGCGCCGACATTGGCAGATTATTATCGGTGCTGCTCTTGGTGAACACAATCTTTCTTACTCACAGTTTACCCATCTTCTCAAGGAGAACGAAGTCGCTATTGATCGCAAGATGCTGGCCGAACTAGCCCAGGACAGACCAGCTGCCTTTAATGCCGTGGTTGCAACGGTTACTGTGTAGCGTTTTCATTTGAAAAAGGACTTACGACCACCTTCTACTCGGAGGTGTTTTTTGTTCTCCAGATCAGCTCAATCGCAATCCAGGAAATCACTGCGCCGACTAGGCCAAAGATGATATCAGACAGGGTTTCCATGCTGAGGCCAGCATCCTTGGTGAGGAAGAACACAAGCTCGACCAACTCCCAAAGCAGAGAGACAAACAGAGTACTAAGGATAATTATTGAGAGGAGTGCAAATGAATTTAAATCATAGAGACGAAAGCGCCGGCGCGAAGAGAAAATTAGATAAGAAAAGAGACCAATCACAAACCCGCCGAGGACATGAAGCGGAATATCTGTAAACGGGTAAAAGTAATACCAATTAAGCCGAATTACTAAGTCGTGGGCAACCGCGAGTAAAATAGCAGAGATAAATAATGTAACCACGAGTGATGTTGAACGCATAATTACTTACAGCATAGCAGAATCATTCAAAAATTTGCACCTTTATCATTCATTTGACCCAAGAGTCTTACATGTAAAATTCGGGCATAAGTTATAGCAACGGTACTAATTCCGTCTGAGAATTACATATAATTCTCAGACATAAATTCGCACAACCGTTCTTCTACTGCAAGCGCAGTAGAAGATATCGGGTGCTCATTTAAAAAACACCACGTCTAGCGTGGTGTGCTTTAGTGAGACCACAATCTGAAACCAGACCCATGGGTGTTTCAAGTGGGTGCCCGCAGTAGCAGAAGAAGTATTCTGCTGCTCTCACGTTTTATCGGCGAGAGCGGTAAACGTCTGAACGAATCAGCACGTCTACACGATATAAGGCTTCCCTTGTGTAAGCTATGGGGACTCGTTTCTTCCCATGGCCTCACTTGTTATTTTCGCTCTTCTGGTGACAAAATTCAAGTGGATAAGCAGTCAGAATGAGTAGCTTGACACCTCGTCAACACCGCGCTTGTAGTCAGCTCTATCTCTGGCTTCCTTATTCTAGGATGCCATCCAGATTTACGTCATAGAGGATCTTTTCCTGTACTAAATTGTAAGAAATAATTTCCTCCTCTGTTAACCACAGATCTATTTCCTGTTCTGCTTCCTCAACAGAGCCAGAAGCATGAATCAGATTACGTACAGAGCGGCCATCGGTGTCAGACATCTTGTAAGAATCAAGCACAAAATCACCACGAATTGTACCAACATCTGATGATAGTGGCTCAGTTCCACCTACCAGTTTACGCACCAACTCTACAGCGTGAGCCCCCTGCCAGCACATCACCACTACCGGACCTGAGCTCATGTACTTCTTCAGTCCAGTCAAGACCTTCTCACCCAGCTCTTCGGGATCATCGGACGGCGGTGTTTCGCCATTCTTCTCGTACGACTCGATCGCCTTCTCGCCAACAATCCGCTTCCAGTTGGGGTCAAACAGGTAATGCTTTTCAACCAGGTCTGGCTCGGGAACTATAAATTTCAGTGCAGCCAGCTTTAGGCCAACGCGCTCAAAGCGAGAAATAATCTCCCCCATCAAGGAGCGCTGTACGCCATCGGGCTTGATAATTACTAGCGTGCGTTCGTCTTTAAAGTGTGGCATTTAATATAAATAATTACTGAATAAAAGTAGTGCAGAGACACTCCCTACTATACCCGATACCAGTACTTTTCTACAGATTTTCGTACTTCTTTGCCAGCTCCGCCTCCACCGCAGCGCGGTCACGACCATACTTAGCATAGGAGAGCTCCTTCAGCTTCTCCACCTGCTTGGCGTTTCCCTCCTGGGGTGGCAGGGCACTCACAGAGAAGGGGCGAACCGGCTGACCGCTGGCAAGAATCTTAGCAAAGTAGTTAAAGTTATCGACATTCATCAGATCGCGAGCGGAGAAGACCGGCTCATACATATCCGCGAGTGCTTCGGCATCCTTAGAGCTAACCCGATATGCAGCCATCGAGCCGACGTTGCCAAAGACAGCGTCGCGAATATTATCCTGAAGCTGATCAATGTACTGGTGAGCAACATTTAAGGATAGCTGGTACTTACGCGCCTCACTAAGAATGGTGGCGATGGAGTCGGTAGATACGTTCTGAAACTCATCCATATAAAGATAGAAAGGTTTGCGCTCGGCAGCCGGGAGGTCGACCCGGCTAAGTGCTGCCATTAAGATTTTACCAACCAGAATAAGGCCAAGTAGGTTGGCATTGATATCACCAAGCCGACCCTTGGAAAGATTGACCAGAAGAATCTTCTCCTCATCCATGATCTGGCGGAAGTTGAAGCTGGACTCCTGCTGGGCAATGATCGGCCGCATAATCTCGTTGGAGAGAAAGTTATCGAACTTGGAGGTGATGTACGGCACGATATTCTCTAGGCTCGCCTGGTCTCCAGCCTTGCTAGCAATTTCGCGCCAGAACTGATTCACAATCGGATTTTTCGAGCGCGAAAGCTTGTGCTCACGGAATGACTTATCAACCAGCACCCGGGAAATCTCCAGCAGAGTTGAGCCGCTCTCCGGATCCTCAAGCACCAGCATGGTGGCGTTGCGAAAGTACTGCTCAAACATCGGCCCACCGGTTGCTTGCATATCAAAAAGTTTGCTGAAAATAGACAACATCTCATTGACAACAAATGTCTTCTGCTCTGGGTAGTCGGTGTTGTACTCCAGCATATTAAGCCCCATCGGTCGAGCTGTGTGAGCCGGGTCAAAGTAGATCAGATCACCAAAGCGCTCCGGCGGAATGACGCTGAGGAGCTCATCGGTAACATCACCATGCGGATCGATGAAGCAGCAGCCCCGACCGGCGCGGATGTCCTGGGTAATCATGTTCTGCAGCAGCGTTGTCTTACCAGTACCAGTCTGCCCAATGGTATAAAAATGGCGCATGCGATCCTCGGCTGCGATGCGCACCTCCGTCTCACTGCCGCGGTAGTGATTTACTCCCAGCAGAATCCCTTCCTCTGGCACCTCTAGCGGGGCCGGAGCCTGAGCTGATTTGGACTGCTTGAGTTCGCGCGATTCATCGATGTCGCGGACCGGGAAGTGCATGATGGTGGTCAGCTCCTCGACGTTAAGCGGAATAAGCAGATTTTTATCAAAGGTGCGAAACACAAGCTGGTGGAAGAACTCTCGTTCCTCCTTCTCCTTGACACGCTTGAAGCTAAGCGAGTTGCCGTGCGGCTCAGCAAACTGACTAAAGGCCGACTCAAGATCAAACAAAAGCTTCTCCGCGCGGGTGCGCGAGGCGGCCGAGGCTGCTAGGCGAATGTTGGCCTGCTGGATTGGCGAAGCAGTCTTCTTCTGAATGCGCTCGATGGCGTCCTGCTCGCGTTGAGATGGTCCCTTCAGCTCATCCTCGTCATTCTTTTTTTCTCTGCCGAACATGTCCTTGGCCGTCTTCCAGACATCCTTAGCAAATGACGGGCTGACATTTATTGCCTCCGATAGGCTGGTGCCACCTTCGATCTTCTCAATTGCATTTGTGTATTTTTTATAGAAAGTATCGCCGGCCGGCTGAAGCACGATCTGCACCGCCGCGCCCTCACCCTCGCGCTTAATCTTAGAGAAGGCATTTAAAAGTACGTTGAGCGGATCATGGTCAAACTCATCGTAGGTCTTCAGTGGAAGGATGGCTTTATCACTCGGCTGAGCCCGGGATCCCAGCGAGATACCGTCGTGGTTGAAGATGTTGTAGTCATCCGCAATCTCTGTCACTGACGCGCGCGGGAATAGGCTCAAGAGCTGCTTTTCAAACATATCCGCCCGCACATCCGGAATGGACAGATAGAAGCTGACTTGCTCACCCACGTGCTCGGTAGCTACCTCGATGGAAACGGTAAAGTCACCTGGTTTCTCCTCGGTAGATAGCGACATGATACCGGAGTAGAACTGCTCCGTAGCCGATATCAACTTACGAATATCATTCTCCTTGTCCTCGTCGTCCTCAGACATCAGCAGAACCTCAAACAACCGGCGGTGGAGTGCCTTGAAGCGCGGAGAAGACTCCTTTACTCCATCAAGCGGGTAACCTTCCTTTACATACTGAATGAGAACACGATGAAAGTCATCCTCGAGATGTGGGTCATCGAGCTTCTTTACAATCTGGAGTGTATTCTTCAGACCTTCTTTAGCCAAAATACTTAAAAGCTCATCCATCTGCTTATCATGAGGCTCTGGCGATAGATTGAGCACAATCTCGTCAGACCTCTGCTCACCCATACGATACTCAGGTGCTAGCACATCTTCGTCATCAGAGTAGGATCGAACCACCTCCCTTTCTAACGAAGGAACATCGATATCTTCATGCTCAACCCCCGACTCCGGGCTGGTCGAGCGACTAATCTTCTCACGCAGATAAGAGATCTCCTCCTCGGGTGAGGTGAAATTTTTCTTGAGCTTTTCTTGTGAAAGCACTGGCTCCATAAATTATATTTAGCGAGGGAGATTATCTAGCAGTATGTCATCAAGAAGGTCTCTCGCTTTACCAAAGAAGCGTGAGCCCGCGTCAATATCAGACTTATTAGAGACTCTCTCAAAGCTCTTCAGGATATCATCGAATTTTTTTATACTGTCTCTTGTGCTTGGACCTTTATTTGTCTTGTCTGCATACTGATTCAGCTCACTGTTTAGTCCCTTCAGCTCGCTTGTCATTTCATCTAAAGCTCTCGGTGTTACCTCGGCTGAAGCCAAGGCATCCAGATGTGCCTTATCAACAACAATCTTTTCATGTATTGCTTGACTAAGTCGACCACTTTCCTCAGCCTCCTTAATAGTATTGAAAATGAATCCACTTAAGCGATCCAGGAGGCTACCGGGTGGATTTTCATTAAGATTTACCAGCCTATCGAGGGTTAGGAGCAGGCGCGGATTATCCTGACCCATCCGCTCTACCATGGTCACCATGTCTTGCTCAGGATGTGTATCCATGTAGTCATTCAGCTCATTGAGGCCATTGACTGAGAGGCCGCGATACTCACCACCGACGTCTTCTGGGATTGAGGTAAGAAGATCATCAACACGCTCATTAAGGTAGCTGGTGGTGCCCCGCTCAGCCACATCTTCACGGAGTACTTCCGTGGCATCGCTGCTTATTTCAGTCTCAGCTGATTGCTCAACTGCGCTCTGTTCTCCACCCGCAGCCTCTGCCGTAGGTTCAGCTGCCAGCCCTGATTCAGCTTCTGCAGCTGCACCAACCTCCATCGACTCAGCACGAACACCTTCTCCCGCAATCTGATTGCTTGCCTTAGCTGCCTCAGCTTTCTGACGAGCCTGTTCCTGAGCCATCTCAGCTTCTTCGCGCAGATCCTGAAATGTGACTCCCTCCACTTCACGTGGTTGGATGGTTGTATCCTCAAAACGACCCGACTGATCAACGGAAGGGTCATACTCAGTAGAGGTTGATTCTTGTTCCGGAAGCTCCAGACCCTTAATACCAGTCTCACCCGCATCGAAGTCAGACTCATTATCAAAATCAATTTTCTCTACCAACTCATCGGTAGACAAATCACTAATATCCTCAGCTGACAAATCACCAAAATCAAGCTGGAAGGTTGCGCCTTTGCCGACCAAGTTAAAGAGCTCGTCGTCACCCTTGAGTTGCTCACCTTTTATAAAAAGCTTATTACCGAGCTCCATTGCCTTTTCGTGGCTAATATTATACTCATCTTTGAGCCCATCGGCGATGGCGTGAATCATCCCTTCGCCATCCTCATCGATAATGAATTCCTGCATACCCAGCGGCGGCTTGGGCACCTCACTCAGGTCCGGCTGGCTTTCACCGCCAACAACATAGGTTGAATCGGCGGCTTGAGTGGTCGGCGCTTCTTTTATACCTAGCTGATCCTCCATGCTTCCTGGTATCGCCTCCTTCTCTACCGAGCCCTGATCCTCGCCACCTGGTACAGCCTCTTTCTGAGTGGAGCTTTGGTCTTCTCCACCAGGAACGCTTTCATTTTCAGTTGTACTCTGGTCTTCTCCACCGAGAACACCCTCTCCTGAAGTTGTGCCTTGATCTTCACCGCCAAGTTGTGCCTCAGACTGGTCTGCAGAACCTCCTTCCCCACCAAGCTTTACCTCTGCTGTATCGGTGGAGTCAGCTCCGCCCAGAACCTGATCATTGGCAGACTCACCACCCATACTTACCTCAGAGGTATCAGGAGTTTCTGTGTCAGAAAAGAAGTCAAAATCCGCTATAGCTCCTAACACACCGCCGATCGTTCCACCGTAGAGAGCCCCTCGCTTCGTCTTGTTTTTCACATACTCCTTGATCTTGGTGTCTTTGTAGTCGAGATACTGATCAAGCCTATTATTTATTTCTGCACTGACTTCCGGATCACTAAGAGTAAGTATGGACTGCGCCTCGCTCAAAGTTTGTATTAGCTGATACTTACGACCAGTTCGGCCGGAAACGTCACCATAATCAACTAGATCGCCTCTTAATTTGGCAATCTGCTTCTTTCCATCCTTATTTGTGTAAGCATAATTACCACCGCTAACTTTTTGTTTCGTGTAGCGAATACGACGCTTCAGAGCTGCAGCAGCATCATCTCTATCGTCAGTAGAAAGATCAGGATCCTGTATTTGCTCAATAAGACTGCGTAATTTTTGAGTTAACTGCTCGGCCGGCACAACGTTTATCAACTCACTCTCTCCACTTTCTCCACCACGCCTTAGCCGAGCATCCTCTTCAAGTGTGTTAATGCCAGACTTGCGACCAGCGTAAGCGCCTAGCCCGGCTCCGGCCAAAACTCCACCAGCTGTAAGAGCAAAAAAAGAAGGAGTTACAAGCCCAAGCACTCCTACAGCTGAGGAACGACTGACCGCACCCATGGCCATGTACTTACCTCTCTCTTTACCAATGCTCTTGATAACATCACTCCAGCTATCGTCATCCTTCTTGATGTTCTGCAAAGCCTTTTCATACTTGCCATCACTGGCAAAGAACTGAGTAAAGCGAACTTTTTTATCAATATCAGCTGATTCATTGAGTCCTACCTCAAGGCCTTTTTTGTCGGTAAGTAGGTCAACAAGTTCTCTATGAGCATCCTCATATCGCGTAAGCTGATCGCTATAAGCTTCCTGGTTCTTCCCACCGAAGTAGGACCAACCATCTTTGTATTCCCACTGAGACGAGGTGTGAGAGAAAGCTTGCGCTTCCTTGTTAAACCTTTCTATAATTTCTCTCTCCTCATCGCTGAGGTCCTCCATTTCATCAACACAAGCAAATATAAGCTCCCCGTTTTCATCCAAATCAAGACCGCTCTCTTCAGTATTTTTCACCACATCAGCAAGTGCTTCGCGATGAACATCAATTCCACCTGAGACCAGTTCTCGACCGGTCGCAGTTATGTGCTTATTTTTATAGTAGGAACTGAGAAATCCTTTTCCGATTTTAGAGAGCCAGTTTGAATTATCTTTATCCTCTCGATAAGAAGCAATCCCTTCCTCTTCAATTCGGCTTAAAGTAAGTTTACGGAAGTTGTCCAGAACCAATCGTTGCTGCCCATCACTGAGCTCAGTAAATCCAGGAACTGTTTCCAGATCATCTAGTGAAATACTGAATTCCTCAGAAAACCTGACTGCAACTCCTTGAGCTAATTCTTTAGCATCCGGAGCAGACTCTAAATCTTCAGATGCTGGAGCCACATCCTTAGGCCCTGGCTGGTACTGAGAGTCTTGTACCTCTTCAGCCTTCTCTAATTTGCTTAATGGATACAGGCTGTCATCATCAGCAAACTTGGCGTACTCTTCTCCATCAACGGTCTTGATAGCTTCAATCTGCTTTGGATCACGCCAGCGACGCAGCTCCTTCTCCATGTAGTACACCAAATCTCCTGATGAAATTTTTTCATTTTCATTAATTCTCTCAACTTCAGTGTCTTTTACATCTTTGTACTCGCCGGACTCAGCTAATTTAACTAATTTTTCTTTTATCTGGTTCGGCTGTTTACCTTCAGAGTTTTCTAGATAATTAATACCGGTGATCATTCTTGAGGTTCCACCAAAAGCACTGAGAAGATCGCGGTAATGAGCAAGTTCGCGTGGTATATGCTCAGAAAATATATTCTTCTGCATATCACCCTCACTTCTATGCCCGGCAACACTGCGACAGCGCCATTGTCGCTTATGCTTTTCTGAGTCATCAAATTTCCCCTTATTTTGATCACTGAGATAGTAGCTAGAACCATCAAACTTAGTAAACTCCTGCAGGCGTTCAGCTACGGAGATTATCTGCTCATCACTCGCCCCACCCTCAATTAGATGAGAGATTGTTTTACGATCAAGCTGATTAATTTCTTCAAGAGATTTCTCTAAGTAATCCTCTTGGTTTTTGTCTGATTCAGGAGATTCTTCATCAAACCCTTCCAGCTTGTCTTCAGTAACTTTTATCTCTTCTGGAATATTTTCCTTCTTTCCTAAAGCTTTCTTTATAGCTCTTTGCAGTTTTTCCCGATCCTCCGGATCTCCCATCTTATCCTTGTATTTCCTCTTTATATCTTCTATCTCTTCAATATCCTGTTTCTTGCGCCACTCCCGCTCTTCTAAAACTCGTTTACGACTACTACTAATAGCATCCCCGAGTGAGTCGAGGTCTTTGTTTGGAATCTTCTCTTGTGAAGAGCTTTCTTTCTGTGGCATAACTAATATCTACAGTATACCATCTGTCCTGTGGTTACTTTTGGTGATTATTGTAATAAATCTGAGCGAAGTGATTTATCTGCTCAAGTACCTTTCCAAGTTGATAACGAGAAAAATCATCTTTGCTCTCAATAGCTTTGTCTAGCCCCTTCTCGTACTGCTGCAGTTTCTTTTCGTACATTTCTGCACTATCGTAGCGTGGTGTAATATCCTCCCAGCGCACCTTCCGTTCCTCTCTCAGGTCTGGATTATCAGCTAGATACTGGATAGTGATTATCTTCTCACCGTCCTCATCCGGTCTAACCTCCTTTATAAACCAGGTGTACCGACCAGCAGTCGAATCACTGACTAGCAAGACCGGATCACCCACCTCTACTAAATTAGATAGATTGCCCGGTTTTTCGTTTTGTTCATTATTCTTTTCAACCGGCCGCTGTTCTCCTGAAGCAGACTCCTCTACTGATTTAGAAACGGGATCTGGACGTTTGGGCAACTTCTCCTTAGGTGATGTTTGGTTATCTTCGGAAGTTTCCTCCCTTTGCTCTTCTCTGCCGTTACTGTTTATGGAAAATCTTTCCTTTGAACTTAAATTAGATAAACTACTGACGTTTTCTGCCAGAGTGGCAGAACCCTGCACCTCACCGGCCCCGGCTCGCTCCTTAATCCTAGAAACTATCTGAGAAAGCTCCTTGTTCCCCCCTTTTTGATTTTGTAATTTTTCGGCGTCCATGTATTAAAAAATAAGCATTACACCCTTTCTTCTAGTATACGCTATATTCGGACCTTAAAAAAATTACTCCTGACTAAGAATACGCGGGCCCTCAGCTGTTATCGCTATCGTGTGCTCAAAGTGAGCCGAGAGGCTGCCGTCGGCGGTGCGGTAGGTATAACCATCTGGGTCAGTAATGATGTCACCCGTTCCCAACCCAATCATCGGTTCTATAGCAACCACAGTTCCCTCCACTAGCTCCGGGCCAGTACCCGGATGACCAAAGTTTGGCACCAACGGATCCTCATGAACACTGTAACCAACCCCGTGGCCAACCAGACTACGAAAAATACTGTACTCATCGCCGACAGCAGCCTGAATAGCGGCAGAAATGTCACCAACATGACCGCCAACCTTCGCGGCAGCAATGCCGGCCTCTAGAGCCTGCTGACAGGTTTGAAGCAGTGCAGACTTCTTCTCGGTTAACTCACCAACCACCAACGTCCGCGCCGAGTCGGTTATCAGCCCGTCATGAAGAAGGCCCATGTCTACAGTTACTAAATCACCGTCAGCAAGTACATGATCACTTTCACTGGGGATGCCATGCACAATCGCATCATTGACCGAGACGCAGACATGGGCCGGGTACGGACGTGATGCCCCGGCCGGACGATAATTAAAAAAGGCTGCTTTGTCTTCAGGGGCAATTAAGTCAATGGCAATGTCATTGAGCTCACGCACCGGCCGGCCGGCCACACAGTTGTTGGCTAGTTGGCGCAGGATGGCCGCCAGGCGCGCGCCGCCTCGAGCCAATGCATCGATCTCTGCTGCTGTCTTTGGTTTAATCATTGTTTAAAATATCCTGTATTTGTTCCTGAATAGATTCAATAGACTGCTCACCATCAACTGCAAAAACTTGATAAGCGTCTTTTTGCTGATAGAACTCAACAATTGGTAATGTTTCCTCTTTGTATTCTGACAGACGAGTAGCGATTGCTTGCTGGTGATCATCATCACGAGCACGCTCAGATAATCGCGCATAGGTTATCTCCTCCGGCAATGTTAGCTGAACTACGGTTGCCGGCAAACGCTCATAAAAGCGTAAAGCTTCGTCAAGAGCCTCGGTCTCCAGCTTTGTCCGCGGAAAGCCATCGAGGACAAGGTGCGCGCCTTCTTCAAGTTCATTGATCAGCTTATTAGCCCATAAGCTAACAGCCAAGAAGGTTGGCTGGATTTTACCGGCCTGCATCGAACGCTGCACACGCTGACCTGTTGCTGTGGCGGTCTCGGCTAGCTGACGAAAGGCTGCTCCTGTTTCTAGATGAAGCACATTATGCTCACTATCTTCACGGAGAAATTCAGCCAAGAGTTTGGCCTGCGTACCCTTGCCGCTACCTTGCGGACCGATGAATAAAACTGTCTTTGCTTTCATAACTTTTATAAACTACCTAACATCTAGCCATACTGAATGGTATTAGGTGGTCTCTAAAGTACCACGTATAGCCTCTTCAATCGACGCCTTGGCCTCATTGAGTCTACCGTCCTCATTCTTAATGACGGTATCTGCCTCCGACCTAAACTCCATTTCTTTTTTGAAGCGTTCGTGGCGCTTAGCAAGATCTTCTGGGCTCATTTCGGACCGGCTTAAAATCCGTTTTTGCAGATCATCCCAGCCGCCCGCGGCGATGAAGATTGTATGTAGATTTTCGGCCGGCAGGTTATTCTTGAGTAGCTGAACTCCTTGAATCTCCAGCTCCTTCATTACAACCTCCCCTTTTTCAAGGTAAGGAATTATGCTCTCCTTAGCGGTGCCATAATAATTCCCGCTATACTCAGCCCACTCAAGAAAAGCTTCTCTTTCGATCATCTCCTTGAACTTTTTGGGAGAGATAAAATGATACGGATCTCCCTCCTGCTCCTGCGGTCGCATCACTCTGCTTGAGTATGAAGGCGGAAAGTGAATCTGCGGAAAAACCTGCTTAACATGTTGTAGAAGAGTATTCTTCCCACTCCCGCTGGGGCCAATGAGAATTATAAATGTTCCGATCATAAGTTCAGTATACTAGACATATAACTTGTAGCGCAAAACGTGTAACGGAAAGAATTTAAAAATTTCTCCCGATTTATCGAAATTAGCACTTCCCTTCAAAATTATATATACATCAAAAGTTTAGGCAGGAAACCTTAGAACGAGTACTCCTGCGGTTTAAAATAACCTTAATTGTACTAACAAGCTGACGTGGTGTAGTTCGAGGCACGACCGAGGAAACGAAACGAGCCTTACATAATACAACCTTTATAATTTATCGAAATTAGCACTTCCCTTCAAAATTATATATACAGCAAAAGTCTGAACAGGAAACCTTGGAGCGAGCACTCCCTTTCTGTGAGACCTCGCGCAGGTCCGACCAAAGTAGGACTGAGCGGAAAACTTGATTCGTGTCTCACAGAAAGCGGAGTGCGAGTTTAGTACTGTCGCATCGCTATTTGGCCATCTAGTCTCTTAATCAGATCAACCAAAACAGCGACCACAATCAGGAGCGCCGTACCGCCGATGGCCAGTGTCTGTACGCCGGTAATCTGCTGCATCACAATCGGTAGAATAGCGATCAGTCCAAGGAAAACAGCACCAGAGAAGGTGACTCGGCTCATGATACGAGCAATGTGCTGACGAGTTGATTCTCCCGGTCGAACACCCGGAATAAAGGAACCAGACTTCTGTAGGTTCTCGGCCACCGATTCTGGCTCGAAGGTAATGGCTGTATAAAAGAAGGTAAATAGAAACACCAGTGCAAAGTAAACAGCAGCATAGAGTATGTCGTTTTCATAAATATTTTGGACCAAGCCAGCAAACCCGATTGCATTAGGGGCGACGCCGAGGAAGTTAATGATCATCTGCGGAAACAGCATAATAGAAAGCCCGAAAATAATCGGCATCACCCCAGCCTGATTCACCTTCAGAGGCAGATAGCTAGAGACACTACCGCCACCACCCTGACTCCGCTGACGCGAGTGAGTTATTGGCAACGGTCGGACCGCCTCAGTAACCATAACGATCCCCCACACAATTACGGCTGAGATAGCCACAAATCCAAGATAGAGCGGTAACTGCGATGGTGTGTACGTAAGTATCAGCTGATCAATGGCTGTTGGTAACTGCGCGACAATACCCGCAAAAATCAGTAGGCTGATACCATTGCCAACCCCAAACTCCGTAATCAGTTCACCGATCCACATTAGAAGCATCGCACCGGCTGTAATAACAATCACATTTATCAAAAAACTGAACCAATCAAAGTTGGCAATGACCCCTTGTTGCTGCAGCAAGGTAAGAAATCCAAAGGCCTGTACGGCACCAAGCGGTACTGTTAATAGACGGGACCACTGGGTAAATTTACGCTTCCCGGCCTGTCCTTCTTCATGGTAAAGCGATTTCAGACGAGGGCTCATAACCGTCATCAGCTGCATAATAATTGACGCCGTAATGTATGGCCCCACACCGAGCATTACAATCGAGATGCTGGAAAGACCGCCACCAGAGAAAATATTTAAAAGACCGAGAAACTGATTGTCAGCAAAAAACGGAGCCAGGTTGGCCTGGCCAATCCCTGGTGCTGGGACTGCCGCCAAAAGACGAAAGAGGAAAAGACCACCTAATGTATAAAGAATCCGTTTACGAATAACCGGATCAGAAAAGGCGATCTTTGCTTTTTGGAAGAAACTATCTAACATAAAAACTAACTTTTTATCTCACCGCCAGCAGCTTCAATTTTCTCACGAGCAGTATCTGAGACTTCACAACGCACTATACTAACCGCTACTTTAATATCGCCGCCGCCGAGAATCTTAACCTTTGGATTCTGAGCTCCGGACTTGCGCACAATTCCTTGGGCAACAAGAAACTGTGGAGATACAATGTCTCCCTTCCCTGCAACCCGGGCAACACTGGCAAGATTTACTGCAACTGCCTTATTACCTATCGGCTTATTGCGGTAACCACGTAGCTTAGGAATCTTTTTAATTGCGTCTCGTATCTGTGGACGCGGCGTACCACCAGCACGAGCCTTCTGCCCTTTATGCCCTCGGCCAGACTGCTTACCGTGTGCACCACCGCGACCAATTCGCTTCTTAGTGGCTCGGCTCTTTGGTTTTAAGTCGTGAAGTTGCATATTAGTTTTCTTTAGATTGAAGCTTCTTTAGTGCAGTAATGGCAACACGAGCATTGTTGAGCTTATTCTTGCTACGGCTAAGAAGCTTAGTGCCGACATCCTTGATCCCTGCTAATCGCACAACATCGCGCACAGAACTACCAGAGACAAGCCCACGACCCGCAGCTGGATACATCATTACCTCAGAAGCATTGTACTTAGCAGTAATCTCGTGCGGAATGGAGCCTTCATCAGTAAGCGGAACAGTAATGGAATTCTTTTTTGCATTATTGATAGCCTTTCCGATTGCATCAGAAATATCATTTGCCTTTCCTGTCCCGACCCCAACCTTCCCTTTATGGTCACCGGCGACTGCGGAAACACGGAAGGAAAAGCGTCGACCACCAGCAACAACACGGGTTACGCGGCGGACATCGATAATTTCAGCTTCGAAATCATCTCGGCGGCTACCACCACGGCTAGGGGCGCTGCGTTTTTTATGGTTCTTCTTCCGCTTCTCACTGCTGTTTTCAGAAGAATCCTTGTCGACACTTTTACTCTCAGTGTCATCCGCCTCAGTTTCGCTGTCGACCGCTTCTTCCTTCTTTTCGATTGTGTCAGTATCTTTTGTCATACTTAAAATTTGAGTCCATTATCACGAGCTGAGTCAGCCAATGTTTCAATACGTCCAGTATAATTATAGCCACCACGATCAAAAACAACTGTGGAGATGCCAGCTTCCTTACCGCGCTCAGCGATGGTTTTGCCGACAGTCTTAGCAGCCTGCATCAGCGGCTCTTCTAAGCCAAGCTCAAGTGATGACGCTGCCACAATTGTTTCTCCGGTCTCATCATTAATAAGCTGTGCGTACATGTGCTTATTAGAACGATAGACACTCAAGCGTGGCTTCTCGATTGTGCCAACCACTCTAGCACGAATACGGCGGTGGCGTTTTTGGCGGCGAGCAGTTTTTTGGCTGGTGTTTGTCATAAAAAATATGTGTTTGCTTACACTGCCTTCTTTCCTTCCTTGCGACGAATAATTTCGTCGCTGTACTTGATACCAGAACCTTTGTACGGCTCTGGTGTACGCACAGCCCGAACAGTGGCAGCAAACTGACCAACAGACTCCTTGTTTGGACCACCCACGGTGATGGTGTTTTTCTCTACACTAACCTCAATTCCGTCTGGAATATCGAGGTTCACATCGTGTGAGTAACCCATTTCAAGTGTCAATCTTTTGCCGTTGACATTTGCACGGTAACCAACGCCGGAAAAAGTGAGCTTCTTCTCAAAATTCTTACTTGCGCCAATGATCATATTGGTAATGTGGGATGCTGTGGTTCCCCACATTGAACGCTGAAAGGCAGAATTTCCCTTTGGCTCAACAGTAACAACCCTATCAGCGATGGAAACCGTAACAGTGGGAGAAAGTTCTCGCTGAAGAGTTCCATTTGAGCCTTCCACCACGAACACACCGTCCTTGATACTGACGGTAACTCCTTCTGGAACTTCGATTGGTTGTTTGCCGATACGACTCATAGTGAATGTTACTGATCTTTTTGAGGCGAAGCCGAATGAACTTGTCTTCGTAACTTCGCTACCCTGTTAAACATTTTTGCTTCGCAAAAATAAAATCTTCGATTTTGTTTAACAGGGTAAGGTTTCGCAACCTCAGAATGAATACACGTCCATGACCTGTATTCATTCAACGGGCGAAATACTTACCAAATTTCAAACAGAACCTCTCCACCAACATGCTGTTGGCGTGCCTTATCT